>JAAWLV010000173.1 GCA_022798105.1 Hungatella sp. | reverse complement strand
TTTTTTGTATTAGCGCTGCCTTATTCCCTTAAGTTAACAGAAGCCGGGGCAATTCATGTTGTTCTGAACCGTAGCTGCTCCTTAAGTAAATGACATTGGGTGTGAACAGTAACGATGGTTCCTCACAGGCAAAAGCAGGATTCGCTTAAGTGATTGACATCGGTTCACAGATGCCCTGTAAACAGCAGCGAACCAAAAGAGGCTGCTGCCGCAGATTCCTCACCTGCCTTGCAGCAACCTCTGTTAAACCTTTATGTAGGAGATTCCATTACATCTCGCCAAGGCCGGACTCGATAGCTTTGGAGATGGTATCCATAGCGTCTGCCTCGTCCTCGCCGTCGCAGATCAGGGTGATCTCGGTGCCGCACTTGATGCCTGCAGCCATAACGTTGAGCACACTCTTGGCAATGACTCTCTTCTCACCGCACTCGATGATCACGTCACACTTAAACTTCATAGCTGTCTGGGATAAAACGCCCGCCGGTCTTAAGTGGAGTCCGGATGGATTTACTACTGTTAATGTCTTTGAAAGCATAATTTTATTCTCCTTCTTATCCTTATTTTGGTACTACCCTCGTAAGTAAATTTTACGACAATTCACTACCGGTGTCAAGTACGAAATGCGCCTCAATGCCAAGATCCTCTCCGTTGGAGGCGATAACTTTTTTGTACCAGTAAAAGGACTGTTTGCGGTATCGGTTTAAGGTTCCCTCACCGGCATCGTTTCGGTCTACATAGATAAATCCGTACCGCTTGGACATCTGGCCGGAGCCGTTGGAGACCAGGTCAATGGGCCCCCACCATGCATAGCCGAACAGATCCACTCCGTTTCTGAGGGCCTTTTTCATCGCCAGAATGTGATCTCTTAAGTATTCCATCCGGTATGTGTCGTTGACTGTTCCATCTGTCAGCTCCTCCTTAACCCCCAGACCATTCTCCGCAATAAAAATGGGAATCTGATACCTGCCGTACAGATCAACCAGGGCAAGGTAAAGCCCGTCGGGGTCCACAGACCAGCCGGAGGGAGTCACTTTGAGATAGGGGTTTGTTATGCCTTTATTGACTATATTGGAATCGCCCCGGTAGGAGTTGTCCCCCTCCACCGCGCTGTCCGACTGGTTCGTCTCCTTCTGCACGGATTCAACATAGTCTTTGGACGCAATCCGGGAGCGGTAATACGTAAAACTCAGGAAATCAACCGGATACTTTTCAATCAGTTCCATATCCTCATCCGTATAAAAAATTTCAATCCCATTATCCTGAAAATATTCCCACGCATATCCCGGGTACACACCCCGAACCTGTACATCGGAGAAGAAATACCCTCTCTGCTTCTCCCCGCACACCACCAGGGAATCCTTAGGGTCGCAGCTCATTGGATACATGGTCTTGTACTCAATGACAGAACCTACCCTGGCCTGGCTGTCCCGCTCATGAATCGCCCTGACAGCCAGCGCGCTGGCCACAAACTGGTGGTGGGAAGCCTGATACACGTCCTGCAGCGTATCGTTTTCAGGGTCTATTCCGGCAGTCATCCACTCCATCTTATGAATATTGTTTCCTATCTCATTAAATGTAAGCCAGTATTTTACCACTCCTTTCCAGCGGTCGGCCATGGCCGTCACAAACCGGATATAGAAATCAATTATTCTCCGATCCTTCCATCCGCCGTACTTATCCGCCAGATTCAGCGGCATCTCATAGTGGGAAATGGTAATCATAATTTCCATCCCATGCCTCTTTAATTCCCGGAACATGCTGTCATAAAACGCAAGTCCTTTCTCATTGGGTTCCTCCTCCTCGCCGGTGGGAAACAGACGGGTCCACGCCACACTGGTCCTGTAGACATTCAATCCCATCTCCCCGAACTCGGCAATATCCTCCTTATACCGGTGATAAAAATCGATTCCCTCGTGGGTGGGATAAAACTTCGCACTGCGGTCCGGGTATCCAAAAACGCCGTGAGGCTGGACATCGGCCACGGACGGAAGTTTTCCGTCTTCCATATATGCGCCCTCATACTGGTTGGCAGCCGTGGCCCCGCCCCACAAAAATCCTTTTGGAAAACCGTTTAAAACCTTTATATCTCTGCTGGATTTCATCTTTTTCATCCTTTCGTTTTTCATCTGATCAGTCCCTCTCTTTCCCGTCATACAGAACCAAGGTAACAAGAAACGACACGGCAAACGACACGGCAATTCCCGCCGCAATAGCCGTCAGCGTATCCTCGAAGATAACCACTCCCAGCACGCTGGAGTACCCCATGGTGTAGGCTTTGGCGCCCATGATGCCGGCAACCGCTCCGCCCGCAAAACCGCCCAGCACCAGCCCGGCCATGGGTTTTTTAAGTCTTAGGTTGATGCCGTACAGCGCCGGTTCGGAAACCCCTGACACAAATGCGCCAACTCCTGCCGACACGGCGGCCGTCCGCAGATCCTTGTCCTTTGTCCTCAAAGCCACGGCCATACAGGCTCCTCCCTCGGAGATGTTGTGGAGAATCCATCCCGGGCGGAACACATTGTCAAAGCCCACCCGCGCCAGAAGCTCGGTCATAGGGCCTACCATCAGCATATTGACGCCTGTCATCACCAGAAACGGATGGGTGGCGGCAATTATTCCGGGAGCAAAACCGCCGGCATGGGACTGCAGCCACACAATGCCTGCCACAATCCAGGAACCGACAATGGAACCGGCCGGCCCAAGCACCAGCACGGTGGCAGGAAATCCCACCAGAAATACGCACAGCGGCGCAAATACGGATTTCAGCATGCCCGGTATGACGCCATAGAAGAATTTCTCCAGGTAAGCACAGAGAATTGCCAAAAAGATGCCCGGAAGCAGGGAATTTCCGTAGGTGCCCAGATGCACCGCCAGCCCCAGCATTGTAACCGGCTCTCCGGCCGCCATCATGGCGTTAAAATCCGGATATACCAGGGCCGCCGCCATGGCTATGGCAAACGCAGGATTGGATTTTAACACCCGCGAAGTCCCGTAGGCGACCAGAATGGGCATAAAGTAGAACGGTGTAAGCGCCATAAAGTTGAACAGCTGATAGGTGGAGCTTTCAGTCACTGCCGGCACAAAATACCCGGCCAAAGACAGCACCACCCGCAGCATCCCCGCGCCGTATACCACTGTGATAAACGGTGTCAGCGCCTGCCCCATAAATGTAATTGCCTTCTCAAAGTAATACTTGACATTTTTATTTTTCTGCCCGGCAGACAGATCCTTATCTAGATTTTCGTCGATCAGGGCTTCCGTCTCCACAGGATAATTCTTTACAATCCGGTCAAAGACGGTAAACAGATGTTCCCCCAGGATAATCTGATACTGCCCGTTGCCGTACACAACCCCCAAAACCCCCGGAAGCCTTTTTATCTTGTCATCCTCTGCGGCATTCCTGTCCTTTAGATAAAAGCGCAGGCGGGTTACACAGTGGGTCACGGTCTTTACGTTTTCTGCCCCGCCGATGTGTTCCATAATGCCGGCAGCTAATTCCTCATAATTGATGTTAGCCATACCATTCCCTCCGATTTATGATTTTGACATCTGATATAAGCGTACAATATGTATCATCAGATAGATACAGTCTTCGTCGCAGCACCGGTAATCATAGTGTTCCATAACATAATCCGATATGGCTTTGACACAGTCCAGGCTCTCTTCATACTCCGACTTTAACTGATTGAATATGGATACAAACGCAGTTTCGCTGTGTACGACCCCATCTGACAATACACTTCTGAGAAAGAATTTCAAATGAATAATAAATCTGGAATATGCCAGAGACTGTTCATCCAGGGAACACCCCAGACGGTGTTCCACGATTTTGACAATGTCTGACACCCCGTGCATGATCTGCACCGTCTGGGGATTGGATTTATTTTCAGTTGCAGTAATCAGATGAAAAGCTATTGAAGTCGCCTCGTCTTCGGGAAGATCCACATGAAAATACTCATTGATCATTCTGGCTGCCTCCCTGCCGACATGATATTCCTCCTTGTAAAACCGTTTAACCTCCTCGTTTAACAGTCTTGGAACCTGATTTCCCTGATGAAACCGGACAATGCTGAAGTTTATATGGTCTGCCAGAGTCATAAGCAGATTCACATTAAACGTTCCCTTCAAATGTTCCTCCGCATAATCGATGATTTTCTGGGAAATCTCAATAACTTCAAAAGGGACTTCTTCAAGCAGAGCAAACACAGCGCTGTCGGGCCTATCCACCAAAACATAGGTCTTTGTGATCTCCTCCGGATAAACCGTCTCATTCCTGCGTTTACGAAATCCCAACCCTTTGCCGATAGCGACAACTTCCCGGCCGTAGAAATCCTTCGCTATCACAATATTGTTATTCACAGTATTTTTTACAATCAGAACCTGCTTGAGTTCTCTCTTCACCCTCCTACCTCCTTTCTCAGCCTTTCATGCACCCGGCCGCAGACGCGCAGCCCCGCCCGCAAGCGATGGCGGGTGCATTTGGCATCCCTGATTCCATGCCGCCTGCATGGTGGCAGGATTTCAAGGTAAACAAGAAATAAATTTGGGGAAAACAAAAAAGGCAAACTCCATACGCATCTGCCCTCTCAGCAGATACATCATAGAATTTGCCTTAATGTCATGATTAAGTAACAAGCCTATATTTATTTCTGTTCTAAAAATATGATAATACAAACGTTAAGGCTTGTCAAGATGATTTTTTATGGTCGGAAGCTTCGTTACTGTTCACAGGCAATGTCATTTACTTAAGGAGCAGCTACGGTTCAGAACAACATGAATTGCCCCGGCTTCTGTTAACTTAAGGGAATAAGGCAG
>JAAWLV010000172.1 GCA_022798105.1 Hungatella sp. | reverse complement strand
AGCAGCGTGGTGATTCTTCTGCCTGCCGCATTTTCTGTTGCTATGTTGCCCATAGTCTAGCCCTCCATTTTCCTAACATATTAAAATTGGTCATTATCAAATTAATAAAAGCATGACCAAATTTTTGCCAATTTATATTATATCCCCTTTTTTTTAAGTCTGCAACTACTTTTCATTATTTGCCTCCAACTAATTCAAACGCCTTTTTCATAAACAAAAAGCCTGCAGCGTCACGATTATATGATCTCTGCAGACTTATTTTGCAATATTACGGTTTACTACCTTAATTTTTTTATTTTATTTTTCACATTCGGGCATTTTTCCAGCAGAAAGTTCTTTAGCTCTTCTAAATCTCCTTCAATGAGCGCCTCTTTTGGAAAACCAATGACAGCCCTTATGTTTTTGTCTGTTTTGATGACGATACCAAAAGCACGCTCGGACTCCAGCAGTTTTATTGCCCTTCCGTAATCAAACTCGCGTGTCTTGATCTTAGTCACACTCTCAAAATGGTCTTCGTAAAAATCTATTTGTGAAGTGATTTTTTTTCCGTCCTTTTCTCTCCGGTATTTGGATATTTCCTCAGCATCTCCGGCCGCAGTAGCCCGGACCGCCTTTCTCCAGACCGTCTTATTTATGATGGTCGCAGCTACGGCAAGCGCCGCCCATGCTGCTACATATTTTACAAGAAAAAACAAGATCCCCGGCAGCGTACCGCCGCCCGGATCCCCGTAAATAAACATAAATACAAGTACGAATATACCCAGTCCTGCCGCGACAAATCTCATCGTGATCTCACTGTTATCAACATCAAACAATTCACAGACAGGCTCTAATGTCTTCTGCGTTTCTTCATACCTGACCCTGTATCTATATGCCATATATCTATCCTTTCTGTCTGTAATGCTACAGAGCAGAAGTATTCCATTCTGCAAAAAAGGCGGGGCACCGCCTGACAGCCAGATCACTGGCCATCCCACGATACCCCAAAACCTATGTAAGAATAAAGATTATTCTCCTTCAACCATTCTGTCAACCTTGCCAGAGAACGCGAACATGATTACACCACAAGCGATGATAACAACCGCAACTCCGCCGTAACCCTTGATGAAATCCATCTTAGACAGCCAGTTGTAAAGCATTCCACTTCCTTTTGAAGCGAAGAAAATTGCTAACGGCCAGATACCAAGCAATGTTCCGAGAAGCTTCTTCGGAGCGTATTTGCTGATAAATGAATTTCCCAGAGGCGAGAAGATAACTTCACCTACTGTCATAAAGATTGCTGCCAGCACGATGATCCAGATACCTACCGGATCCTTTGTTCCTGAACCTGCAAGAATAGCAGCGAATACCATGGTTGCCGGTGTAAGACCAAGGATAATGATTCCAAGAGCCGTCTTCTTAAACATACCGATATCTCCCTGCGGTCTCTGTCTCATCTTTGCCCAGATTCCCGCGAATACAGGACACAGAATAATACAGAGCAGACCGTTCATAGAATCAAACCATGCTGTAGGCATTGTAAAGGAACCGATGTTCCAGTTTGCCCATCCAAGACCTGCCTCGCTTGTCGGCCCGAACTCAAAGTATACCGGATTGTATACCATGTACCATACTGTCCAGAAAATGCCAGAGAAGATCGTTACGATAATGATAGAGATCACACGGTTCTTTTCAAGATTTGTAAGCGGAGTTGTATCCTTCTCGCTCTTATTAACATCCTCTACACGGTTATCTACAAGGAATGGTTTCTTTCCGGCATCGCCGAAGAACTTCATTCCAAACAGCCACCATACACAGTCAACAAACAGAGCGATTCCGCAGACAAGGAACAACATACGGTATCCAGCAGCTTTCGCAAGCAGTGACAGGAATGTAGTACCGCAGAAAGAACCAATATTTACGAATGAATACTGAAGACTGAACACTGTATCGAGCTCGTCTGCATCAGCGAGCGGGAACAGACGTCCGTTGATACCGGATACATTTCCTTTAAAGAAGCCAGTACCAACTGCAACAAGTATAACCATCGCCCAGAGCATTCCGATTCCATTTGCTTTCCAGGCACAAAGATAACCAAGTCCCATTAAGATCTCTCCAATCGGAACAAGAAGACGTGGGCTGACCCAGCGGTCCGCAATGTACCCTCCGATGATCGGTGTGATATAAGTAAGCGCTACCAGGTTAGCCGACATAGATGCCGCTACGGACTTGTCAAGTCCAAGACCGCCATTTACAGCCTCTGCCGCGATAAAGATTGTGAGTCCCCATTTAGCCGCATAATATGCAAGCCGCTCAAATGTAAATGATAAGCTACATACGTAAAAGCCAAACGGAAATCCCTTTTTTGTGTTTCCCATGAGTTTCACCCTCCAAACTAAAAATTTTGCTTTCACTTAGTACAATATGACAAATAAAAGCATTTGACATTATGATATTATCACAATACCTCCAAAAACACAATACAATCTTTTAAGAAAAACTTAAGTCTTTTGATTGTTAAATTTATAATTATTTTAGAATCGCCAATTTCCTTTACAGCTCAGCCATATATCCGAGAATCTCCTGATAGAACCCCTCCTGCCCTTTTTCATTCGCAAGAATATTCAGAATATTTCCGTCTTTAAGAAAAATGATCCGGCTGCAGTTACTTGCCACCTGCGGATCATGGGTAACCATGACGATTGTCTTTCTATACTCTTTATAAATCCTGTTTAACGCTTCTATCACAATCTTTCCCGACTTAGAATCAAGGTTTCCGGTAGGCTCATCCGCCAGAATAAGATCCGGCTGGTTAATCAGCGCCCTGCAGATAGCTACTCTCTGGCGCTCCCCTCCGGAAAGCTCATAAGGATATTTCTTGATCAGATGGGATATCTGAAAATGATCTGCATGTTCTTTCGCGCCTGCAAAGCACTTTTCCTCTTCTGCCTTATCAAGGATCATAGGCAGCATGATATTTTCTTCTACTGTCAGGCTATCCATCAGATAAAAGTCCTGAAACACAAATCCGATCTCACGGCGTCTGATATCCGCAAGCTCATCCATCCACAGCTTCGCCACCTGTCTTTCTTTAAAATACAAACGTCCGCCCGTAGGCTTATCAATCAATCCCAAAAGCTTCAAAAGCGTTGTTTTTCCGCAGCCGGATTTTCCCATGATCCCTACGAACTCATTTTCATTGATCTGAAAATCCAGTCCTTTCAATACTTTTATTGTACCGTCTTCCTGATTCGGAAGCCTGTAATTGCGCACCAGCTCCTCTGCCTTTAACACACTGCCCATACTTATACCTCACACACCTTTTTCTCAATCCTGCGGATGTTCCATTCCGTCAGGATCCATACTGCTATACCAAACAATACCATCTCACATACTGCCAGGGGCACTAACACTTTCAAAAGTTCGTTTACATCCGGCGTCTCATAGAGTCTTGCCTTTAGACTTCCCGATACCAGTCCCGCGCTCAGCGCACCCGATATAACTACCGTCAGGATATAATATATCCTCATCTCACTTCTAAGCAGCGACATCCTCTCCTTCTTTTTCATACCCATACAGTTAAGAAACTGTGCCCTGCGGACATTCACTCTTTTTTCCGTCATCATCTTGATACCAAGGAGCAGTACCGATGCAAAGAAAAATGCAGCCGTCAAAAACAATGCCATAGACTTTCGCATCTGGATCTCTGCGTCTGCCTGCTCTTTGATCTCTGTTTTCAGATAACTGTTTTTAACCTTTGTATCGTATTTTTCCTCCTGCCTGTGCCGTTCTTTGAAAGCGGAAAGTTCTGGCGAAAGCTCCTTTAAGACCTTTTTTCCCGCCTTTATGAGCACAAGTTTTGTAGGACCCTGATTCGGCTTAAGCCCTTCAGCTTTAAATTCCTCCTCTGTCAGGATCTTTCCGGTAAGCGGATTTGTCACTTTCCACTCATCCTTTGCTTTTTCAAAATAAGCATCGGAAAACACGATAAGATTCTCCCGTTCTCCCTGACTTAGGACTCCTGTAAGGCTGTCTGTCTCCTCTCCCGCGATCTGCCGTATATAATAGGATGTTATCGTCAGATCATGTGTGAACTCTGCCGGGAAAAGATTGGGGCTGAAAAGCTCACACACCGGTCCGGTATAGAGGATCGGCGTATCGATAGGCACGTAATGGTCATAATAATCGACTGGCTGAGCTTCTCTTCCCTTATCCTGCTGATGTACAATATAGATTTTTTTTCCTTCTGCATCCAGTCCGAGATCCTTTTTTTCATACTCCGGATGACGCAACTTTTTTAACACATGGTAGGTAGATTCCGAAATCCCGATATTCTGGCTTGCGACACCCGGTATGCCGGCATCGCTTCCGCACACCCGGACCATAGGGTATGCGGAAGCCTCCACACCATCCGTTTCCTGAAGCTTTTGAAGGAACGAATCTTCTTCCTCCCCTTCACCGGCCCGGTGTGCAACCTGGCGTGGCTGTTTGCCGGGGCATCTCTGCAAAGGCTCTTCGCCAACCACCGCAGGACAGTGGACCTTGTTATGGCTCTCTCGCTGGCGGTGTGCGCGGCGAGCCTGGTGATGCCCCATTGATGGGACGTGTGCAGGACGGCCCCAGGCCGCTCTGCCTGGAACAAATAACATATGGACGGCCAAGGCCGTCCCCACAGAAATTTGAGGTGATAAATATGACAACACAGGAACTGCTGCAAAGGGCCAAGGCCGCCAAATGGGACATCTCCGCAGTGGATACTCAGACCAAAAACCGGGCCCTGCTGGCTATGGCCAAGGCCTTGGAGGAACACAGCGGCGACATTCTGGTTGCGAACCGCCTGGACCTGGAGGCGGCCCGGGGGACCATCTCCGAGGTGATGCTGGACCGGCTGGCCCTCAGCCCCGACCGAATCTCCGGC
>JAAWLV010000171.1 GCA_022798105.1 Hungatella sp. | reverse complement strand
CTGGAAGTTTTTGAAGTCAATGTGCTAAGTTTTCAAGGTGCATGTGTAAAGAATGTTACTTTAAATCGCCCGATTTGTCGGGCAACTCATGACATGATGCTGGGGTCAAAAGGTCATGATATTGGTTCACAGGTACCCTGTGAACGTCCCAGCTTTCCGTTTAGCTTCCGGTAAATCCTCTGCTGAAACCACGGTTCTGCAGATGCCTCTACAGCCTCCTTAAGACCAAACCACGCCACTTTGCTGTTTTCGTCTTCTTTTGCGCGGGGATGTTCCGACTCGTCTGCCCAGAGAAGGTAGGTTGCATTGAGATGAAGGTGGCTGGGCACATACATCCCCCTCTTCTCATGGCCGTCCACAGTCAGGACTTCCAGGGAAAAAATTTCCTCTGTCACAGGGCCCACGTTCTGTACGCCGCTTTCCTCCTGCACCTCCCTCACAGCCACCTTAAGAAGGTTCTCGTCCCCGTCCGCATGGCCTCCCAGCCAGGACCAGGAATCGTAAAGATTGTGGTAAGCCATCAGCACCTTATCTCTCTTACGGTTGACCACCCAGGCCGAGGCCGACATATGGGCTGTAAAGTTGGATCGCAAAAAAATGTCAGGTATGCGTTCCAGGCATCCAAGGATAACTTCCCTGTCCTTTTCCTCCTGCTCATTCCAGGGAACATACCGTCTGATCTGTTCCAAAAGTTTTGTTCTTTCCAGGGAACCCTCCGTCTTCAATTCATATCCTCCCCGTATCCTTTGCACACATCCACCCATGCCTCATATCCCGAGTACTGCTCCAGCTCCTCAATCGTAAGCTCAATGGCGCTGTTGGAACTTCCGCAGGCGGGAAATACCGTCTCAAAGCGCTTTAACGACTCATCCAGATACACGTTGACCCCCTCATTTACGGCAAACGGACATACGCCGCCCACACTATGGCCCACAAGGGTCCCGGCCTCCTGAGGGGAAAGCATCCTGGCTTTCGTCCCGAACTGCGCCTTGTATTTTTTGTTGTCGATCCTGGCATCCCCGGCTGCAACCACCAGGACGGGGCCGTCTGCCGCCCCAAAGGACAGGGTTTTGGCTATCCTTTCCGGCCGGCAGCTAAGGGCAGCGGCAGCCAGCTCCACCGTGGCGCTGGACACGTCAAACTCCTGTATCCGCTCTTCCATCTTGTATGTTCTGAAATATGCTCTTACTTTTTCTATGGACATCTCTTGTACTCCTGTCTCTTTGTCAACTAGTGCATCGATGTACTAGTGGGAAGTATTAACCGACACAATGCCCGAGTCCCCTTTCCTGGCCTGTTCCAGCACTGCCGCCGCCAGCATCTTAAAGGAGGAACAGGAGGATGTGGCGCCGCTTAACGCGTCAATCCCCTCCGCCTGCTGATCCTCCAAAAGCAGGCCGGCATAGTAGCGGGTATACTCATTGGGATAGGTTCCGTTGGAGTGAAGCATTGTCTGCATGTAAGCGTTGTCCCAGCTTTTTATAAATCCGCTGGCATTCTCCGCGTTGTACTCCACCGAAACAATGCTCCCGCCCTTAACCATAATCGTAACGTATTCCTTCCATCCATAACTAAACTCCGACGCCTGCGCCGTATAATATCCGTCCTGGAGATCCGCCTTTTCGCCGCAGGCTGTCACTGTAAACATCAGCAAAAGAAACACCAGGCTCAGTATCCGTTTCGTCTTCATCTGTTACCTGCCCCCTTCAACACAAACTTTTTCACCTGATACTGGAGAGCCTCCGCCTCCTTTGCCAGCAGCCCGCTGGACTGCTCCGTCCCGCCGGCATTCTGCAGATTCCGGTCGGCAATGGCAGAGATCGCACCAATCCGTTCCTCCATAACAATCAGAGCGCCTTCCTGCCCCTGCACCGCCGTCACCAGCTGATCGGAAATCGCGCTGATCTCATGAGACACAGAGGAGATGGCCTTCAGGGAACCGGCAGTGTCCGCGGTCAATTCCACCCCGGTCCGGATAATGGCCCTGGTGCTGTTGACCATATCCGTAGCGTTCTGTGCCGCCTGGGCGCTTCTGGAAGCCAGCTGCTTGACCTCTCCGGCCACCACCGCAAATCCTTTGCCGGCACTTCCGGCCCGGGCCGCTTCCACGGAAGCGTTGATGGACAGGATACTGGTCTGAAAAGCGATATCCTCAATGGCCTTGGCGATCTTGGTGATCTCCTGGGCATTGGCGCTGATATCGTCCATGGCTTTGGACAATGCCTCCATCTGGCTGTTGGCCTCCTGAATGCGCTGACCGATTTCTTCCGTTTTCATGCGGGTCTGGCTGCTGCTTTCTGTAACGCTGGACAGCCGTTCTTTTACATTGGACACCTCGTTTACAAGGGCTTCCGCAGACTGGTTCTGATCCATGGATGCCTGATACAGCTGGCCGGACTGACCGTTTAACTCCTCTGACATATCAGCCAGACGGGTCGCCGCGTCGCCGAATCCCTGGATCGTATCATTCATGGACTTGAGAATCGTATTCAGGCTGGACCGTATCAGGGCAAAGTCCCCTTTGTAGTCCACCTGGGGTTCCACCTGCAGATTTCCCCCCGCCACCTGGGTCAGCACCTGCTGGATGTCCGATATGTAGCGGTTAACGCTCTCCACCGTATCCCCCAGGGTCTTGGTCAGCACCTCCAGCTCGTCTTTGGAGCGGACGGGGATCACCTCCGTGTGAAGATCGCCGTCAGACAATGCCACCATCCGGCTTGTAACGTCCTTGACCGGTTTGGAGATGGAGCGTGAAAGGCGCAGCACCAGCAAAATGGAAAACAGCAGCACCGCCGCGGTGCACACCACCGCCATTGCCATGGCCCCGTTAATCAGATGACTATAATCCGATTTCGGGATCTGGATAACCAGAAACCATTTGGTACCCCTGACAGGTGAAAAGGCGGCCAGCATCTTCTCCCCATCAGAAGAAAATTCCATGGCTCCCGTCTCCCCGGTTATTACACGGCCGGAAAGCCCCTGATTTTTGTCGCCCAGGTTCAGCCCTGCACTTCCTGCCAAAACCAGGGATTGGTCGGGATGGCCCGTAAGGATCCCCTCCTGGTTAAACATAAAGGCCATACCGCGCCGTCCAAGATTAATACTGCTGATTACGTCATTGAGGGTGTCATATTTATAAACGCCCACCACATACAGCGCCGTCTCCTCCCCTTCCTTTACCGGCATACCCATGGTGATGCCCAGCTTCCCCTGAAAAATGGTGGAAGAATGTATTGTCAGATTATCCGTCTCCTTAAGGAGAGCAAAAAAACCGCTGTCCAGGCTGTCCGGCGCGCCGTCAATCCCCTGAATCAGCCGGCCGTCCATATCATATAAGGCGATGGTGTGCAGCTCATAAATCTCGGCCGCCTCCTCCAAAATCTCCTGCCGGCTAAGGCTCTTATCCTCCTGGCCCGCCGGGTTCATGCGGGGATCCGCCGCGATCTCCATCAGCCGGTCTGCCAGCATATGGATGTTGGCCTCCACGGTTTTAGCCGACTGCCTGACCATAGGCTGCAGGCTGTCAAGCAGAATGCTGTTTGCCAGCGACTGCATGGACAATGCCATGATTACACAGCATACAATGACCAGCACGAGGATATTGAGAGTCGTGCTTTTCAATATCCTTCTGTTAAGACTTCCTTTAATTTCCCCCTTGTGGGAACCTGCGCTTTTTTCTCCCACGTCCTTACCTCCCTGTAAACGTAAATTTTTTTAACATAGCTTTACTGCCTGCCGGCAAACATCAGCTCCGACTTTTCAATATTTTGAATTACCGCCTCACCCTCCCGGGCCAGCTCCCCAAACTGCACAATGGTTTCCTTCATCTGGGGAAGGGCTTTCTGCTTATACTGGTTGATGGAATCCAAAGCCCCCAGAGTCTCCCTGAAAGCCTCCTTCAGAGTCTCCACCTGTATATTGGAATCCATGGCCTGCTTCTGGATCTCCGCCCCCTGGGTGCTCAACATCCGGGACGTGGAGGCGATCATGTCATTGGTAGCCTGGTTTAACACTTTCACTTTCTCCAGAACAATCTTCTGGTTGTACAGCGCTCCGGCCACCGTAACCGCCACGTTAAGCGCCGCTACAGTAACGGTCTGAGCCCTGTTTACGGAGCGGATCAGCTCATAGTTATTCTTCCTGATAACCTCCATGGCAATGATGCCGTTCTGGTTTACCGCCAGCATCTGATTGAAATCGATCATCCGCTGCCTTAAGGGGAAGAGGATCTCCTCCTCAACAAACGTTACTTTTTCGCTGTCGCCCCCAAGGGCCCGCTGCCGCCCGATCTGCTCGGTCAGATAGTCGTCCAGCTCCTGTCCCAGCGCAATCTTCTGGTTTAACTGCTTCGTCAGATCCCGCATGGCCGCCTGCTCTAACTCCAGGGTAGTGTTGTCATCCTTAAGGGTCCTTGCCCCCTTATCCAGTGACTGGACAATATCGGCAATAACCGAGTCCGCTGCCTTAAACTTGTTGAAATAAGACCGCACCGGGTTAAAGAGGCCTCCCAGAGGACCCTTTTTCAGGAAATCTATCCCCGACGGATCCAGATCTTTCATCTGCCGGGAAAGCTCCTCCAGGCCGTTTGCAACCGCCCCGCTCTCCCCGCCGGCTCTTGACAGTTCTCCCAGCCTGGTCTTCATGATGGAGTTTTTCTCCGCGGATTTTTTCACAACATCCGCCCCGAACTCCTCAATGGCTTTCGTAAGCTCCTTCCGCTCCTGGAAATTGTCGATATCCGTGTTTAATATCTCATTCCCCTTTTCCTTTGAGGCATCGGAAATCACCAGGGAAGTTTCCCTGTCCACCGCAGTCTCCGCTTCAACTGCCTTTTTAATCTCTTCCTTTTGGGGAAGATCCAGTGTAAATGCCATATAATTCCCCTTTCCCTCCTTAATCCCTTGATATACTCTCGGAATCTCTCCTGCACCTGCCTTTGTGGCTGATTTTCCGCCATATGCACATAAATTTAATCAACGTACGTTCCACGTACGCCTCATAAATTT
>JAAWLV010000170.1 GCA_022798105.1 Hungatella sp. | reverse complement strand
TTCGATTCCCATCACCCGCTTACGAGTCTGTAGCTCAGCTGGATAGAGCAACGGCCTTCTAAGCCGTGGGTCGGGGGTTCGAATCCCTTCAGGCTCGTCCTTAAAGGAATATGGTGGGTATGGCGCAGTTGGTTAGCGCGCCAGATTGTGGCTCTGGAGGCCCAGGGTTCGAGTCCCTGTATCCACCCTGAAAAAGCATCTGAATGTCAGGTGCTTTTTTTGTTCCGTAGTAAAAGCGCCCAATGAAACAAAAACGGTCCGGCAAATTGTAAGAATTAATTCACAAAAAAGCGTCTGAAATGTTCAGTCTTTTTCCCTGCAGATATGGTATAATTATCATATAAAAATAACCATAGCCAAGAGTCTTTGGGAAGGAGGATGAACATGTTTGGAAAAAAGCAGTGTGCAATTATTATGGCGCTGATTCTTGCGGTTGGGACGGCGTTTCCTGCGTTTGCTGCTTCTCCTATAAGCAGCGTATCATTAAAGATTACATCGGACATTGAACCGGACAGCGATTATGGGGATGTGACGGTTACGGTCTCCAACAGCAGGTATTATGTGGATGAGGCCTATGTGACCAATGCGCCTTCGGGGGAGTGGCGGAGAGGAACGAAACCCAGAGTTAAGATTACTCTGGGGACAGATGAAAGTTCCTACTATTTTAAGTCTGGATTTTCCAAGAGCAATGTATCGCTAAGCGGCACGGAGGCCACGGTTACGTCTGTGAGCCGGAGCAGTTCCACCCAGTTGGTGATCAATGTAACCTTGGGAGCCCTGACCGGGAATAACGGCGAGTACGATCTGGGGGTTTATGATTTAGAGTGGGATGAAAACTCGGGGCAGGCGTACTGGGAAGGCGGCGGAGATGCCAAGCGGTACGAGTTAAAGGTGTACCGGGCAGGGACTCTTTTAAACTCCAGCACCATTTCCACCAATAGTTCCAACTATAATTTTGCCAGCTATATTACCCGGAGCGGGACGTACAGCTTCAAGGTGCGGGCGGTTTACAATGGTTCATATAAAGGCGATTGGGTTGATTCCGGCGAGTGGTATGTGGATTCGGAGACGGCAAGAGGCATCAAGAATACGGCTTCTACAGGCGGCCCTTCGAACTCCAACACCGCAGGTGCGTGGCTGAGGGATAATGTGGGCTGGTGGTACTGCAACGCGGACAGAAGCTATACGGTTAACAACTGGCAGTATATCAACAATAAATGGTACTTTTTTGACAGCCGCGGATATATGGTAACCGGCTGGGTGCTGTGGAAGAATGTTTACTATTACTGCGGGCCGGACGGGGATATGTGGACCAACGCGTGGACGCCCGACGGGTATTATGTGGACGGAAACGGCGTCTGGGTCCAGGGATACCGCAGATAGGATGAAAGATGAATAAAGTGAGGCGGCAGTCCTGGCAGGATCGTAGTTTGTTCTGTCAGGACTGCTGTTTTTAGGTTTACGGGGATTTAATTTCATGTTATAGTAAAACGGATATTTGAAAACTAAGAGTAAGGAAGGGATTTGATTATGGCAGTGGATCACAGGCTTATGATAAAGAAATTACAGGGATTGGAAACCATATATGCATCCTTTGCGCAGACTACGAGAATGCCGTATGTGGAATGCGACCAGGAGACTTTTGATGATCAGGCGTATGTGTTTGCGGACGAAGAGGAGGCAAAGAAATGGGCAAAGGAATATCAGGAGAAACATATTCCTCTGACTACGGTGAAAGTGGACAAGGAACAGATGCTGATGTACTATTCCAGCCTGTATCTCATAGGGGTGAACCGGCTGGTTTTCCACAATGGGGCCGGGCTTTCCTATCTTCCTTTGGAGCAGGTGGTGACTGTAAAGCGCGGGGAGGGAGAGAATTTTCCCGCACGAAACGCCACGCTGCAGCTTACAATGCTCTATTTTCTTCAGGAGCTGCGGCGGCCGGTACAGTCGTCGGAGGATGTGGAGCGAAGAAGGAATCTTCAGGAGATGGAACAGGAGATGATGGCCAACCTGGTACGTTCCCGGTATATAATGGCTGTGGATATCAGCCAGGTGGAGGGGGAATTTGACCCGCAAAAGCCGGGGCAGAATATCAGGATTCCTTATGTAAAGAACCAGGAGGGAGAAATTTTCCAGCCCCTGTTTTCGGATATGTGGGAGTTCCAGAAATTCAGCAAGAACAACAACTCAAAATTCAGGCTGGTTATGGTGCCGTTTAAGGGCCTTTTGCCGTCTTTAGTAAAAGATGCAAAAGGTTATATACTGAATCCGGCAGGAGTGAACCTGGTACTTTTAAGGGAACGGTTAAAGGCTATGGAAGAGCAGGCAGAGGTATAGTCAAAAAATGAAGTCAAAAGAAGAAATTTTAAAAAAGTATTTTGGATACAGCACATTCCGTCAGGGGCAGGAGCCCCTGATTGACGGAATTTTAACAGGCAGGGATGTTTTCGGAATTATGCCCACAGGTTCGGGAAAGTCCCTCTGTTTTCAGATACCGGCGCTTATGATGGAGGGCATTACGCTGGTGATTTCTCCGTTAATCTCACTGATGAAGGATCAGGTGGCAACTCTGAATCAGGCGGGGATCCACGCCGCTTATCTTAACAGTTCGTTGACAGCAGCCCAGTATTATAAAGCCTTAGGTTATGCAAAAGAAGGAAGATATCCCATTATCTATGTGGCTCCCGAAAGGCTGGAGACAGACAGCTTTTTGGATTTTGCCCTTAATGTGAAGATTGCTATGGTAGCGGTGGATGAGGCCCACTGTGTATCTCAGTGGGGGCAGGACTTCAGGCCAAGCTACCTGAAAATTGTGGAGTTTATAAAGAAGCTGCCCGTAAGGCCTGTGGTAAGTGCGTTTACGGCTACGGCCACAAAGGAAGTGCGGGAGGATATTATTGACATCCTGATGCTTAAGGATCCGGTGATGATGACGACGGGCTATGACAGGCCCAATCTGTATCTGGGGGTCCAGGCGCCGAAGGACAAATACGGGGCTTTGAAAAATTTTGTCGAGACCCACCGGGGACAGTGCGGGATCGTGTACTGCCTTACAAGAAAACTGGTGGAAGAGGTATCGGATCGTCTGAGGAACGACGGAGTTTCGGTCACCAGATACCACGCAGGCCTGAGCGACGGGGAGAGGCGGCAGAATCAGGATGATTTTATTTATGATCGCTGCCAGGTTATGGTGGCCACCAACGCTTTCGGAATGGGCATTGACAAGAGCAACGTCCGTTTTGTGATCCACTATAATATGCCTAAAAGCATTGAGGCCTTTTATCAGGAGATAGGGAGGTGTTCCAGGGATCAGGAGCCGGGGGAATGCATCCTGTTTTACAGCGGGCAGGACGTGGTAACCAACCAGAGGTTTATAGACAATAATCAGGACAACCAGGACTTGGATCCTCTGACCAGGCAGATTGTGCAGGAGAGGGACAGGGAAAGGCTGCGGAAAATGACCTTCTACTGTTTTACCAACGAATGCCTCAGGGACTATATTCTCCGGTATTTTGGAGAATACGGATCGAATTACTGCGGCAACTGCCTAAACTGTATGACTCAGTTTGAGACCGTGGACGTGACGGAGACTGCCAGGGCGCTTATGGGATGCGTGTCGTCCAGCAGGCAGAGGTACGGCGTCAATGTGATAATCGATACGGTTCATGGGGCAAACACGGCGAAAATCCGGCAGTACCGCATGGACGGCAATCCCTTTTACGGAGCCCTGTCGAAAGTACCCGTGTACAGGCTGCGCCAGGTGATGAATTATCTGATGCTGGAGGAGTATCTTGCCGTGACCAATGATGAATACGGGATTGTAAAACTGACGGCAAAATCAGGACAGATAACAGAGGAACTTAAACGTGTGACCATGAAAATGGCAAAAGAACAGGAACGGCCGGTCAGAGAAACCGGAGGGAAGAAGGAGAAAAAAGGTACGGCAGCCGGGATTTTGGCGGAGGAAGAAAAAGGACTGTTTGAAAAGCTGCGGTCTCTCAGATCGGACATAGCCAGATCCCAGGGCGTGCCCCCCTATATCGTGTTTTCTGACAAAACCCTTGTATCCATGTGTGCCATAAAGCCCCGGACCAAAAGTGAGATGCTTTCGGTGTCAGGGGTAGGGGAATTTAAGTTTGAAAAATATGGGGAGAGTTTTTTGGCCTGCATCAGAGACGCTTTGGGGGATACAGAGGAGGACGGAGAAGAGACTTACGAAGAGGACAGGACATTTTTCATAGATGATGAAAGCGGATTCCAGTCCTGGAATTTAAATAACTATGCGAATCCTCCCAGGGATACGAAACTCTCTAAGACGGATTTTTTTATGACCCCGGAAGTGGAAGAACAGCTTCATTATTCCCGGGTCATGTCCCTCAGTGATTTTGTGGGACAGATTAATGATCTGCGTGACAGCTCTGCCATGAAGCGCCTGACTATTAAATCCGTGGAGCAGTGGCTGATAGAAAAGGGATACCTGGAAATCCGCGTTATAGGGAAAAGACCCTGGAAGGTTCTCACAGATGCAGGCAGAGAATTCGGCCTGGATGCAGATAAAAGGGTCAGCGGGGCGGGGAATGAATATGAAGTGTTTCTGTGTAAAGAAGAGGCACAGCGAAAGATTGCAGAGCAGCTGAAAAAGAGTGGGGAAAAGATATAATCGTATATACGAATGCATTACGGATATGTGATTATACACAAAAAATGTAACTGCTTACACAAGAAAACCTATGGATTACGCACAAAAATCATCATATTTTTTCCAGAAAACTACTTTACTAGATTTTGAATTGTGTTATACTAATAACAGACCGCTGACGGGGGTTCTTTTTGATGGAAAAACGCATTCTGGACGGAAGGACGAAGGGACAGCGGGGAGAAAATGTAGACAAGTTCTACACACAACTTGAGGAGGAAAATACACATGGCAAACAAGTGGGTTTATTTGTTTAGCGAAGGTAATGCTGGCATGAGAAACCTGTTGGGCGGAAAAGGCGCGAACCTGGCAGAGATGACAAACCTGGGACTTCCGGTTCCCCAGGGCTTTACCATTACCACAGAGGCTTGTACCCAGTACTATGAGGACGGCAGGAAGATC
>JAAWLV010000169.1 GCA_022798105.1 Hungatella sp. | reverse complement strand
GGAAAAGTCAAGAGAGATAATAGATGAAGCATTAAAAACCGCAGAGACAAAAAAACGTGAAGCTCTCCTGGAAGCCAAGGAAGAGTCCCTACGGACTAAGAATGAACTGGAAAAGGAAACCAAGGAAAGAAGAGCAGAGCTTCAAAGGTATGAAAGACGTGTATTGAACAAAGAAGAGAACCTGGACAAAAAGTCCGAAACCCTGGAACGCAGAGAGACAAGCCTGACTGCCAGAGAGGAGAATGTAAACAGGAAACTGGCAGCTGCAGATGAACTTCTGGATAAGAGGCAGCAGGAACTGGAGAGGATCTCCGGGCTGACTTCCGAGCAGGCAAAAGAGTACTTGTTAAAATCTGTGGAAGATGATGTGAAGCATGACACGGCCAAACTAATCAAAGAAATGGAAAACAGGGCCAAGGAAGAAGCTGAGAAAAAAGCCAGGGAGTATGTGGTGACAGCGATTCAGAGGTGTGCTGCCGATCATGTTGCGGAGACGACCGTTTCTGTAGTACAGCTGCCTAATGATGAGATGAAAGGCCGTATTATCGGTCGTGAGGGCCGCAATATTCGTACATTGGAAACTATGACCGGTGTGGAGTTGATTATTGATGATACTCCGGAGGCTGTGGTATTATCGGGATTTGACCCGGTGAGAAGAGAAGTGGCAAGGATTGCTTTGGAACGCTTGATTGTGGACGGGCGTATTCATCCCGCCAGAATCGAAGAGATGGTTGAGAAGGCACAGAAGGAAGTAGAGATTAATATGCGGGAGGATGGCGAGGCCGCCACGTTGGAGGTTGGTATTCACGGTATCCACCCGGAACTGGTAAAACTTCTGGGCAAGATGAGGTTTCGTACCAGCTATGGGCAGAATGCTTTAAAGCATTCTATCGAAGTTGCCCAGCTGTCAGGCCTGCTGGCCGCGGAAGTCGGTGTGGACATCCGTATGGCAAAGCGTGCCGGATTATTACATGACATTGGTAAATCCATTGACCATGAGGTGGAGGGTTCCCATGTGAAGCTTGGAGCGGAGCTGTGCAGAAAGTATAAGGAATCTGCCACAGTTATCAATGCGGTGGAATCCCATCATGGCGATGTTGAGCCGGAGAGTCTGATTTCCTGTATCGTCCAGGCAGCAGATACCATATCAGCTGCAAGGCCGGGTGCAAGAAGGGAGACCCTGGAGACATATACAAACAGACTGAAACAGTTAGAGGAGATTACCGACTCCTTTAAGGGAGTAGATAAGTCATTTGCTATCCAGGCAGGACGTGAAGTCCGGGTTATGGTGGTTCCGGAACAGATTAATGATGATGATATGGTGCTTCTGGCCAGGGATATTTCCAAGAAAATTGAGGAATCCATGGAATATCCGGGGCAGATCCGCGTCAATGTTATTCGTGAGTCGAGAGTTACCGATTATGCAAAATAGGAAAAGAGAGAGGCTTTGTGTCATGCAGGGCCTCTTTTTTATTTGAATCTCAAAAGACGGAATTCCGGAAAGAGGATGTAAAAAACCGTTAAGAAAAAATTCTGTTGACAGGGAAGGTGAGAAAGACTAGAGTTAAGGTATGCAAGAGACAAGGAGCGGTGCGATATGAAAAAAACATGGGCTTTGCTGGCGGCAGTGCTGGCGGTGTCAGGACTGTGCCCTGCCGAAGTTTTGGCTGATCAGGAGATTAGCCAGGTGGTGCTGGAGTTTGAGAGTGATTTGGCGATAGGCAGTATGTGTAATGAAAATGATATCCGGATCACGGTGAAAAGGGGTGATTGCTATGTGGGGGACGTGCAGATTCTTAACAAGATTCAGCGGTGGGAGCAGGGGACGCTTCCCAGGCTCAGCGTCTATCTCCACAGTGAGGATGAGAATTATTTTTCCTTAAAGCGGGAGGATATTACCATTGAAGGGGGAACCTATGAAAGCGGAAGGCTGGTTAGTCCCAATCTGGTGGAGCTGACGGTGACTCTGCCGTCTATGACAGGGGTACTTGGAACTTTTACGGATATTGGATGGAATTCGGCGACAGAGGCTGGATGGAACCATGTGGATAATCGGGAATACTATGAAGTCCGGCTGTTTTGTGACGGAAAAGCCGTAGGGGATATTGAGAGAACCAAAGCCCCTCAGATAGACTTTGGAAGCCGGATGCAGAAGGCGGGAACTTACAGTTACCGGGTCCGTGCCGTTAACGGGAGGGATGAGAAGGTAAAAAGCCAGTGGACTGAGTCAGGGGAAGTTTCCTATATCGATGAGAAGACGGCAGAAGAGCTGAGAAGCCGGTATGGCAGACAGATTCCTGAGGGAGCTGCGGAGCCTAGCCAGGTAAAGTGGCAGAATTACAGGCCGGATGAATACGGCTGGATCCAGGATAAAACCGGATGGTGGTACCGCAATGAAGACGGCAGCTACACGGCCGCTAACTGGCAGCTGATCGACGGTAAATGGTACTATTTTAATTCTTCAGGCTATATGGTGACCGGCTGGATAGACTGGAATGAGAAGTCCTATTACTGCGATCCGGAAAACGGAGATATGCAGGTGAGCAAGATGATTCAGGACGGAAGCGGAAGAAGAGTGGATTCCACAGGCGCATGGATTCAATAAGATGAAGAAAAGAAAAAGGGGATTGGGACATGGCAGATAAAGTGATTCGGTTAAACAGGGAACTGAGATACGAGGGGGCGATTTTAAAGATATATGAGGATACGGTTGTGGCCAACGGCCATGAGGCCCACTGGGATTTTATTCATCATGACGGAGCGGCGGCAGTACTTCCGGTAAGAGACGACGGAAAGATTCTCATGGTGAGGCAATACCGCAACGCTTTGGACAGGGACACGCTGGAGATTCCGGCAGGGAAGCTGGATGCGCCCGACGAGCCGAAGATTGAGTGCGCATACCGGGAGTTGGAGGAGGAGACTGGTTTTCGGACCGAACAGCTGGAGTATCTTATTAGCGTCAATACTACGGTAGCATTTTGCGATGAAGCTATTGATATATTTGTTGCAAGAAATTTGATTCCGTCCCATCAGCACCTGGACGAGGATGAAGTGATTGATGTGGAGCCGTGGGAACTGAAGGATCTGCTGGAGTTAATCTACAGCGGCAAGATGACAGACGGAAAAACCGTGGCAGCCATCACTGCCTATGCTGTGAAATACGGCGGTCTGAAATAAAGAGACATACCTGCACACAGCCTTTGCATATACTGTGACAAAAGATTGCAGTTGGCCGGCCGGCAGACTGTGACGAACAGCGGGCAGGGTGGAAGATGAAACGATTTAGAGGGATTTCCTTTAGGGATCTGTGGATTATGGCTGTCATGGGCGGTGTTCTGGCAGGAACCATATGGGCCAATCTGCTGAGCGGTGAATTGCTTAGGCAGATTGGCTATTTTGATGGTATTTATATGGCGGGAGAGATGGACCGTACACAGCAGAGACAGCTGTGGCTCTATGTATTGAAGCAGAGAGTATGCGAGGCAGGCTTTGGGGGGCTGTTAGCTATGACGCCTATAGCGGTTCCTGGGTATCTGATACTGTCTTTTGGCGCCGGTGTGGCTGTTGCGCTGATTATAACCGTTTTTACGCTGGAAAAGGGATGGATGGGATTGGGATATTGGCTGGCCTCTGTGCTGCCCCATGGACTCTGCTATGGAGCCGTGTGGATGATTCTTACAGTGGCAGTAAAAGAATCCCAGAATTTAAAAAAATTCAGAGTGTGGATCTTAATCGGGGTTCTTGTGGCGGGAGGAAGCATTTTGGAAGTCTGGATTAATCCCTGGGTAATAAAATTTATGTGAATTCCTAAAAAATGGCTGAAAGTGGGAAAAATGTGTTTGATTTTATGGTAATAAGTATATATAATGGTAAACAGAAACTAAAAAAGACCAATTTCGGGGGAAAAATGGTGACAGCTTGAAAAGGGCCTGTGTGTTTACTGAAGACGGCCAGAGGAGCAGATGATGGAAACAGAGATAAAGGGATTTATGGAGTATCTGGCCCAGAAGCGGCATGCTTCCAATAATACACAAATGTCCTATGGACGGGATTTGAGCCAGATGGCGGAATATTTAGAAGAACAGGGAGTGACGGAACCAGGAAAGGTTACGAAGACTTTGCTCAATTCTTATATCCTTTACCTTGAGAAGCAGGGCAGGGCTGCCACTACCGTATCAAGAATGTTAGCCTCCATGAAAGCTTTTTTTCATTATGAATTCAGCACAGGAGCGATACGGAGAGATCCGGCGGAATTTTTGAAGGCGCCTAAAGTAGAAAAAAAGGTTCCCACTATTTTGACGGTGGAACAGGTGACCAGCCTTCTAAGCCAGCCGGAGGGCACTTCACCTAAAGAAATCCGGGATAAGGCTATGCTGGAACTTTTATACGCTACAGGGATCCGGGTTTCGGAGCTGATTGGACTTAAGCTGGAAGATGTGAATATTCCCATTGGTTTTATTACCTGCAGGGACAGACACAGGGAGCGGACCGTGCCTTTCGGAAAGATTACGAGGCAGGCGCTGGAGAAGTATCTGGGGGAAGCCAGGGATATCCTTCTTAAGGGAAGGGAATCGGCGCTGTTATTCGTAAACTGTACCGGAACGGCTATGAGCCGCCAGGGTTTCTGGAAGATCATCAAACATTACGGCGAGATGGCCGGGATTCCGGAAGATATTACGCCTCATACGCTCCGCCACTCGTTTGCGGCCCATCTGATCGGAGGAGGCGCTGACCTTCGGGCGGTTCAGAGTATGATGGGGCATTCCGATATGGCCACAACCCAGGCGTACACCGCCTACATTCAGAGAGAGGACACAATCCGGACGGCGTACAATATTGCACACCCGCGGCAGCAGGGATAATAAAAAGGTTTGGATCACGAAGATTTTTCATCTGCGGATCCAAACCTTTCTTATGTTTAATTGCTTATCGCTGCAGGCGATTTTAATTGGGGGATACCAAATGCGTGTCCCCATTTGCTTTATGCTGCTGCGCAAACAGCATCTCCACATAAGCCAGAATCAGAGGAGCAACGCCTTTGGCATCGTTCTGCACGATGGGCTCCCTCATGTAGTAGTCAAAGGTTCCCTCCCGCATCTCCTTGTTGCCA
>JAAWLV010000168.1 GCA_022798105.1 Hungatella sp. | reverse complement strand
TGTTTGGCATATCTGAACACGAACGGCACACAGCCTGCCTTCACTCCCTGGCCCCACGACCAAATCCGCCCCAACTTTACTCACTCAATTAAACAGCAAGTTCATTCTCATTTTGTGCAAGAAACTGTTCTTAAGATCCTAAATGGAAATCTGTGTGTCCAAAAGTAATGATACAGTGTTGAGGTTGTGGGGGGATTATGGTAAAATATAACTGTGAACGGAATATGTGCAGGCAGAGAAGTTGAGTCTTACTTCACCTGTATTGCAGGGAATAGTTTGTTACGGTTCACACTCCGGCTGAGTAACCAATAGAAGAATAAATGCACAGAAAGGACAAAAAGACATGAACCATATAGCGGGAAAAAATAAACAGTTCCTCCTCGCGCTGGCAGGGGTATGCATTGTCATGGCAGGGCTTCTGCTGTGTTATGCAAAATTCCGTCCGCAGCCTGAGGGTGGGGGAAAGAGGATTACTGTGGAGGTGGTGTACGAAGATGAGTCGTCGGATTCCTACGATATAGAGACCGACGCCGAATATCTGGAACAGGCCCTTGGGAATGCGAAAGGCCTGACCGTGGAGGGTTCCCGCACAGAGCAGTTCGGTCTGATGATCGAAACCGTCAACGGCGTCAGGGCGGACTACAATCAGGACCAGGCCTACTGGGCCATAGAATTAGAGGGAGAACCCTGCAATTACGGGGTCAGCCAGCAGCCGATCCGGGACGGCCAGCACTACGGGCTGGTGTACACGGCTGCCGGGCCCCGATGAGCCGCACCAGGCAGACGGCGGCGGACGGGCTGCTGGCAGCGGTTTTGTTTGCACTGCAGATATCCCTTATCCATCTGCCCAATATAGAACTGGTATCCGTCATGGTGATTGTGTACACCCTGGTTCTGGGAAAAAGGGTTCTGAATATTCTGGCGGTCTTTACGATTCTGGAGGGCATGTTTCACGGCTTCGGAATCTGGTGGGTCTCCTATCTCTATATCTGGCCGGTTCTGGCTGGATTGACGGCCCTGCTTAAAAGACGGGGAGTGCCGGACTGGGGCTATGGGATCCTTTCCTGCCTCTTCGGATTCTCCTTCGGCTTCCTCTGCGCCCTGCCCTACATTGCAGGGGGCTGGGGGGCTGTGTTTGCCTGGTGGATATCCGGAATTCCGTTTGACGTGGTACATGGAATCAGCAACCTTGTCATCGGCCTGGTACTGTTCAAACCGGTGAAAAAGGTGCTGAATCTGTGCGTCACAAACCGAGTGATATGAGACGACGTGGGAGGATTACGTTATGGAAGAATTATACAAATACCCCAGAACCCGCCACCTGGAGGGTTCCAGAAAGCAGGCGGGGGACGAGGACTTGAACTATGTGAAATTCCGGGATATCCGGGGAAAATACCTGGTGCTGGAGGAGAAAATCGACGGGGCCAACTGCGGCATCAGCTTCGGCAGCGACGGGAGGATGTACTTGCAGAGCCGGGGCCATTTTTTAAACGGTGGCTTCGGGGAGCGGCAGTTCGGCCTGTTAAAGCGGTGGGCAGGGATGTTTCAGAGCCGTCTGTGGGATATACTGGGGGACCGATATGTGATGTACGGGGAGTGGATGTACGCGAAGCACACGGTGTTCTACGATCTGCTTCCCCATTATTTCATGGAATTTGATATATTTGACAAACAAACCGGGCGGTTCTTCTCCACGGCCAGACGGAGAGAACTCTTGGAGAGGGCTGATTTTGTCCATTCGGTTCTGGTGCTTGATCAGGGGCGGTATGACCATATGGAGGATATCACAAGATGGATCGGCCCCAGCCGCTTTATATCGGAGAGTCCCGCAAAAAGCCTTGAAAAACAGTGCGAAAAAAGCAGCGCCAGGCTGGAGCAGACCCTTGGTCAGACCGACCTGTGCGGGCTTATGGAGGGGATCTATATCAAGGTGGAGGACGGGGATTATGTGGAGGACCGGCTGAAATATGTGCGTCCTACATTTTTAAACGCCATCCTGGATTCGGAGAGCCACTGGATGAACCGGCCCATTGTGGCCAATAAGCTGGCGGACGGGGCGGATCTGTTCTCGGCGGGAGGTGGATTATGACGGATATCTTATCTGTAATCCGGCAGTGTGATTTTTCCCTGGATGGCCTGGCAGAAGTGTATCCGGAACTTCGCATCCTCATGGGTGTGGAGCAGAATCCTGTGTACCACGCCGAGGGGGACGTGTACAGCCACACCCGGATGGTGTGTCAGGAGATGGTGAAGATGGAGCAGTGGCCGGCGCTCTCAGAGAGGGAGCAAAAGATGCTGTTTCTGGCCGGGGCGTTCCACGATATCGGCAAACCGGCCTGCACCAGGCTGGAGGACGGCAGATGGACCTCCCCGAAACACACCATTACAGGCGAGAAGGTGTTTCGGGCCATGGCCTACCGGGGGCAGGATCGGTTCGGGCTTACGTGGAGGGACAGGGAGCTGGCAGCCGGACTGATCCGGTATCACGGGCTTCCCGCCTGGTTCTGGTCAAAGAGGCGGCCGGAGTTTGACCTACTAAAGGCTGCGGAGAGTGTTCCCATGGGACTGCTGTACCTTCTGTCCGCGGCGGATGCCAGGGGGCGTATATGCAGGGAGCCGGAGACGATGAGGGATCACATCGCCCTGTTCCTTGAGCAGGTAAGGGAACTTGGAATCGAGGACGGCCCCTATCCCTTTGCCGGCGCCTACACCAGATACCAGTACTTTCACAGGGATTCCCTGTGGCAGGGCAGTGACCTGTACGACGACACGGAGTTTGACGTGTGGCTCATGGCCGGGCTGCCTCTGGCTGGGAAGGATACATGGATAGCAAAATACGGGGAGGGAAGGCCTGTGATCTCCCTGGATGATATCCGGCAGGAGCAGGGCATAGCCCCCGGGGAGAAATCCGCCAAAGTGGCGGCCATAGCCACCGACAGGGCGCGGCAGTTTCTCAGGAGGAAGGAGCCCTTTATCTGGAACGCCACCAACATTATCCGGGAGACCAGACAGAAATTGTGCGGCCTGTTTTCGTCCTACAAAGCCAGGGTGCATATCATGTATCTGGAGGTTCCGTACAGAGAACTGCTGAAGCGCAATGAAAAGAGAAACCGGTATATCCCGGTAAAGGTATTGGAACAGATGATAGACAAGCTGGAGGTTCCGGCTCCATGGGAGGGGTACGATGTCTGCGTCCCTGCGGACGGAGACATACAGGCACCCCTTTCCGAAAGAACCTATCGTCGTTTTGACGCAGAATAAACTGCCAGGCTTCGGGGGAAATCCTCCGAAGCCTGGCAGAGTCTGTTTTTGAATGGTTAATTGAATCTGCAGACGGGATTTCTTTAACCCCGATACCGGTTCAGGCAGGCAAACACTTCCTGGATCCTGGGCTTTGTCAGCCCGCAGGGCACATAGGAGCTGCAGAATGGCTCCCATCCCTTCTTCTCCAGCGTATCGTAAAGCCAGTTCACCGTCTGTCTCACGGTCTTCTTCCCGTCCATGACCTGCTCCGCGCCGTGCCGCAGCAGATGGGCCAGGGCGTTGGTCTGCTCGGAGTCCGTCAGCTGCTCCACATACCGCAGATCCACGTTCTCCTTGTCCAGGGAGAAAGAATCCTTCCCGAAAGTCTTGATCTTCATGTGCTCGTGACGGCTTCCGGCGCCCCGGTCGCCGCCTCTTCCCCGTCCGTATCCCCGGTCGCCGCCAAAATCTCTGCCGCTTCTCCCGCCTCTGGCAGAAGGTGCCAGAGCCCTGGAAAAATCCGGGAGCTTAAAATCGGGAGCCTGGATTCTGGGGGCCGTGTGATCCTTGCACAGGCCCTTGACCTGATCCGTAATATCCACAGGCTTATAGCAGTCCATCTGCAGGATGGTGTCCGCGATGTAGAAGAAGGCTCCGGAACTTCCGGCTACCAGAATCGTGGAGACGCCGGCCTTTTCATACAGATCCCTGGCCCGCTCCAGAAACGGGGTGATAGGCTCCTTGGCCCGGCTGATAACCTGCTGCATAAACTCGTCCCTCACCATAAAGTTGGTGGCAGAGGTGTCCTCGTCGATGAGGAACAGCCCGGCTCCCGCTTCGATCCCCTCGATAACCCCCGCGGCCTGGGACGTGCTTCCGCTGGCATCCTCCGTGGAGAAGCAGGTGGTATCCTTCTTGTTGGGCAGGTCCTTGATAAACAGGGAGATGTCCACCTGGCGGATGGAGCGTCCGTCCTCGGCCCGCAGCTTTAAGGCCGTGTCGTCCGTGATCACATACTCCCGCCCGTCCCCGGCGATGTGGTTGTACACGCCCATCTGCAGGGCCTCCAAAAGGGTGGATTTGCCGTGATACCCGCCGCCTACGATGAGGGTGATGCCCTGGCGGATGGCCATGCCCTTCAGTTCCCCTCTGTGGGGCAGGGTGATGGTCTCTTCCATGGAGGCCGGGGACACAAAAGGCACGCTTCCCCTCATGGGAAGGTCGGACACGCCGCTCTTTCTTGGGAGAACGGAGCCGTTAGCCACAAAGGCGGACAGATGGTGTTCCTTCAAGTACTCCCGGATAAACTGCTGATCCTCGGACAGAAAGACGGCCTTCTCCACCTTTTTTTCGTCCAGCTTCCTGTAGAAGAAACTGTTCTCCACACAGCGGGGCAGGAAATCAAAGAGGATCTTCTCCAGCTCCCCTGCGTTGATGGTGCGGCCGAAGGCCGGGAAGCCCACATGGAACCGGGCGATAATCTTCTGGGGCGTGATCTGGCAGGCGCTGCGCTCCAGAACCTCCTGATTACACCTGGTAATGGACAGAAGGCCGCTTTTGCCAGAGCCTTTCGCCTTGAAATTGTAGTCCTCAAACTGGGAGGAAAACTGCCTGGTGAGATGGTCCTGGAGGGCGATGCGGGCGGGGTCCTTCTCATAGTAGACAGCCGGGAAGCCGGCGTCTTTGTGGAGAATCTCCACATGGAGGCTGGAGGGAGACGCAAAGGGATCCCCCTGGACATGGTCGATAAAAAGCATAAAACTGCCGAACTGATAGCTTCCTGCCAGAGACTTGTAGGCAGGGTAGCTCTTATGGTCCACGGAGCGCAGAAGCGTGCGCAGTTCACTGGATGATTTCATAAACGATCACATTTCCTTTTCTCATATTTTTG
>JAAWLV010000167.1 GCA_022798105.1 Hungatella sp. | reverse complement strand
GGATGTTCAGTTGTCAAAGAACAGGAGAGGCAGCCTTTGTTTTGCCTCTTACCTTTCTATTGGGAACTTTTTTCCCCTTTGACAACCAACAACTTTAAAGTTTTCAAAATTTTGTTTTTGCGCTTATGAACCGCATTTTGAGATAAACCAAATTCAGAGGCTAAATCACGTTCGCTTTTGCGGTCCTGCGCCAAAATAAGGGCGTCGATGATTGTGTAACTCTCATCATCCAGGGCGTTAAGCGCTTCCTTCAGCGCTTTTCGGAGAATGGACGCCATCGCTTGTTCCTCGGTGCTGGCGGCCATGTCGGGGATCAGATCTCCTTGGCTGCCATTTTCACCACCGCACAAAGGCAGAAGCTGCACTTGGGATTCCTGCGCTTGCAGATAGTCGCTGTGGTCCTTTTCCTTGCGCCAATCCTTATACTCCGCCTCCGTGGCCTCGATCATGAATTCGTCCATCTCGATGAAGTACCGGCCTTTCCCAGCGGGGGAGGTGAGGAGCTGGTAGAACTCTTTCCCGTTGATCGCAGTCCATTCAATATCCGAGCCGATAGCCGAGGGGTCCCTTTTTATGTAATATTGTTTCGCCATGTGGCAAACCTCCATATTCTGAAATTTTGAAAAGTCAAGATTCCAGAAGCGGAGGACCACGGCATCCAGGAGAATACCGGAGGACGTAAGCTAATAAAAAGAAACAGCCGCTTTTGTGGCTTAACACAAAAGTGGCTGTTTGAAGGGCATAATTAACTTTCTGGGTAGATTTAACTAACCGTTGAATATAGATGGTACTCCCTGCTCTACCCCTCAATTTCATATCCAAGCCATTCCACGCAAGGGCCCTTCTTTATAAAATCCAGAAAGAAGCGTGTTCAGGCCATTTGGGGTATTACAGATTCTGACGCATAAAGCGGCGGAAAATATCTATACCGTTTGTAAAGGGTCTTTTAACACATTTAATTCATTGACGGTGGTTCTATGCTGCCTAAAAGCTACCGTGGAGGTAGTATATATCTAGGACGGCGCGAAATTTGTCGAATTAGCTCGAACGATACACATCTTAACTATATATTGCCAGATATTGCAACCAACATGTAAGAAAACGTGAGATAGGAAGAGGGTCGAAAATATCCCTGCCCTTATCCTGTTGAGGGGCTGACAACTTCGTGGAAGACATCTGTACTCTAAGTCTGCCCCGTGAATGCATATCCTCGTCCCCGCCGGGTGACGATTGTCTTTGGACAGGAGGGAACATCTTCGATTTTTTCCCGTAGGCGGCGTACCGTTATATCTACGAGTCTAGTTTCACCTATGTAAGAGTAATTCCATACCAGCTCGAACAGCTCCTCCCGGGAGAACACTCTGCCCGGTTCGCTTGCCAAACAGCAAATCAAATCGTATTCCTTCTGCGTCAGCTCAATCGGCAGCCCATCCTTTAACACCAATGACTGCTCAGTATCAATCTCAATCCTCCCAAAGGCCAGGAATCGCGCCGGGTTCCCACTGTTCACTTCACCTCCCACGCCCCAAATATTGGCGTTAATCAGCATCAACAGCTCCTTCATGTGAAAGGGCGTTTGAATATAACCAATACTCAAATTCAGCGCAGACAGCATGTCCGCTTCTTTTTCCGAGGAAAGAAACAGTAAAATTGGCTTGTGGATTCCAGCCTCACGCAATTCCCAGCAAACATCAAATTTATCCGGCTCTTTTTGTTCTAAATCCAGGATGACTAAATCCGGCTGATATTCTTTTGCCAGACGCAGTCCATACGGCCCATTGTCCGCCCGGATGATTTGATACCCTTCCCGGCCCAACGCAAACGCCAGGATTTCAAGGACCCGCTTATTATCCTCAATCACCAGCAGCTTTTTCCGCAAAGGAAGCACCCCCCTACATCAATCCGTAGTCTTTTGCAAACTGCTGCACCATCTTGTTGAATTTGTATACCACGTCTTCCGGCAAACGCTGGCTGGTCAACACCTTGGGCAATACCACCCCGGAAGTGTTTTTATCCTCCCTGCGGAACGTGACCTGACTCGTCTCCAAATGCAGGGCTTTTATTCTGTAGCCCTGGCTTAACCAGGAATTGGTGATGTTAAAGCTCTGCTCTGAAAACAGGAACTTATGAAAAGGAAATTCCTCGGACCGCCACATGGGGGAGCTCAGTTCCTGCGTGTCGTCATACCAGAACGCCTCAAAACAGTATGCCTCCCAGGGCAGGTGATCTCCCAAGATGCGTTCGATCTCCTGGAATTTCAGACAAATAACCGGCTGTTTGCTTTTACGAAAATACTCGGTCAACTCTATGTACGGAGAATCGTCAGCTGGAGAGTGATTTTCAAACCCCTCCAGCATGGAGAAGAGGTCAATATGCTCCCCTTGTACTTCGCTGTCATCAAACTGCACCTGATATCCGCATTGCCGGTGTACATATTGGAGATTTCGCACATTCCAGCCCCGCCCTAATTCCCTTTCAACCAGCTCCACTTCCTGGTCGGCCAGCATCCTCGCTCCACAGTATGCGCAGCGCCCGCTTTGCCGGGTCCATACTCCCCGGTATTTCCCGTTGCTTTTCTGTATATTCCGGCGATGCTGAAGGTAGATTTGGTAGTCCTGGTCCAGATACGGATTAAAATTTAACCGGCAGGGCTTGTGTCGCATGATTGGCAGAGGGGCCAGACAGTTTATTCTGACTGAGTGATCTCCTGGCAAAACAAAAACATGATTCCAGCCGTCTCTCACCCAGAACTTATTCAAAACTGTTTTCTGGTGCCAGCGCGGATACTTCATGCACATCTTTTTAACCAATAATCCTTCAACAACCGAGTCAATATGCCGGAAATCCATATAGGCGTCCTCTGTACGGTGGTAATGCCCCCAACCGGCCAGCTTCCAGTTGACCTCCTTAATCAAATCCCTCTGCGTCCCAGAAAAGTTCATGATAAGGTTTTTCAGCTCGGCTTCAAACTGTATGATGGAGCTTTCAGCAGGTTTTACGGAAAGGCATCCGTTTTTAAACTGATAGTGTCTGCCAATGTAATCAAAGCCCTCATAAACGTTAGTGATATGTGTTTTTTCAGGATGAAGTCGCAGCCCACGATAGGCAAGAAATTCTTCTACGATCTGCATAATCAGCTCTGCCTGTGTACGGTCTCGAGCGGTTATCACCATGTCGTCCAAAAGCCGGTTTAAATTCCCGTTTGGATAGTCCACACCGCCGGAGGGATAAAGCCGGTCATAAATATAGGATTGCAGTCCATCCAACATCATGTTCCCCAATTTGGGGGACAGAGCGGAGGCCATAGACATTCCCTTGTCTGTTGGAAACAGCTCCCCGTTCCTTATCATTCCCGCCTTCAGAAACTTCCGCAGCACTGCTTTATCCATAAGGATATTCTCAACGAGCCAATCATGCGCCACGGTAGCATAAAACGTCTGTACGTCGGCAATGACTACCCAGGTCGGCGCGTTTTCCATACTCAGATCGTGGAGCAAATGGGCGTTAGGGTCAAGGGTAGAGCGCCCTTTTCGAGCGAAAAAAGATTTCTTATCCGCTGTCGATTCCGCAACGGGGTCCAGGGCGAAGGAATATAAGATTTGCATGGCCCGGTCCCTCATGGTCGGAATCAGGTTGATCCGCACCTTCCTGTGCTCCTCCAGCTCTCTGTAAAGGTAAGGGAGGGGCCGGTAGCCCCTCGCAATCAAGGACTGCGCGGCTCTTGCCTTCTGGGCGTCGGTAGTCCAGCGAACGCCGTCCACTCCCGGCGAATTGCTGCCATTCAGGACTTCCCTCACGGCCAGCGCACGCGCCGCCCAGGAGCCCACCAGTTGGCGCTGCAGCTGGTCTACCTTGTCCCACTCCCGGTTGTAGGCGGCGTAAGCCAGATCCTGTTGTAACAGCAGTAAAATACCCTGCAATCGGTCCCAATCAATGGAACCCCAAATAGCGGCCATATCCGCGTCGTCGATCTCCCGCTTGGGCTTCACAGGATAGAAAAGCATAGAAATGGGGCAGTGGTCCGAGGCGAGGATGTCCTTGTGAAATCGAATACTTTGCACGAAAGACAGCAGCTCCCCGGAAACGAGAAAATAGTTCAGCCGCGAACCGCGATTTTCGGCGCGGTTTTTATTTTTCGGCCCCCACCACGTATAAGCTCCCGCTTTGTTTGGATTCAATACCCGAAAAGCGTCAACAACTCCAGTGGCGAGGAGCTTGTCAAACCCATCCCGGACCTCTGAGCGGAAAAGCGGGTCGTCCGGCTCATTTTTCCCGTTCTCGGGATAGCTGTCAATGTAAGCGTGGGTTACATTGAAATCACCGCACAAAACGACGGGCTTCGGCAGTCTGGCGATATATTCCCGCAGGGCCTCGTCCCACTCCAGACGAAAATCCGGCCTGTCTGGGGAGTTGTGGGGGTGAACGCTGGGAACATACACGTTGACAATATAGTAATCCGCATATTCCAGCGTAATGAGGCGGCCCTCCTCATCGAATTTGCTGCTTCCGAATCCTGTAGACCACGATAATGGAGGCTGCTTTGCCAGAACCAGCGTACCGGAATAACCTGGGCGTTGGGCAAGATTCCAAAACTGATGATAGCCCGGCGTGTTCAGAGCGCACTTGGTCTTAATCTCCTGGCAGCACACGACATCCGGTTTTGTATCGGCCAAAAAGCGCAGAAACCCCTTCCTGCGGCAAGCTACAATTCCATTCACGTTCCAGCTTATGATCTTCATTGAAAAGACCCCCTCCAGAATCCGCCACTATTTTTTATAGGCTATTTGTCAGCTCCCGCATGCGACGGGCCGCTAACGCCTTTTATAAAAAAGGCTTGTGCCGGAGCAATTCCTCTGCCCAGGCACAAGCCTTTTTTATATTTGTCAGGAAAACGTCATACAAACAGCTGCCGTGCTCCGTTAGAAAGTGAGAAACTCTGTGCCGGCCTCCGCTGTTTCCCGTATGAAAACATGATCATTTTGGGGCCCCAGAAAGAAGCGTTGCTGGTTGTGCCGGAGTTGATTATTTTAGTGAACTTAGAAACGATGGAACCTCTCTCCAATGCCGATACGGCGGTTGGCCAGCGCGTTTTGTTGTTAGGAGTCCCCGCACCCCGGCAGTGGTGGGATAAACC
>JAAWLV010000166.1 GCA_022798105.1 Hungatella sp. | reverse complement strand
GTCCGCCATTCCAAATCGCCTCCGGCGATGGGCGGCCTGGTTCGCTGCCATTACGTGCATCCTCCCGGCTAATCAGCGCGGTGATTAGCCAGGGGGTGAACAGTAACCTGCAGTTCCCGTACAGCCTGCACGACCCAGCGGGTACTGTATCCGTTTCCCGTACAGGTTGACAGCGTTACCACTTTATCCTCCGTCCCCGGCTTCACCCCTGTGTCAATCAGGGAATGTTCAATGCCGAACCGGATAAATTCCTCTTTTTTTTCTGATTCCGTAATATTCAGACGGTAAGTAATCTCCCTCACCCCTGTCTCGTAAGCCGCATAGATCCGGTAGCGGTACACGCCGTTTCCGTCCGCAATATAGATACAGGGGTGGGCTTCCCAGTATTCCCTGGAACTATAATTGTTCAAACCGCCGAACATGGATCCGTTCCGCATCTTGTGCCCGTAAATAATGGTATTGAAATCGCTTAAATCCCGATTCACCTGACATTCCAGGAAAATAGCTCCCACTGAACTTCTCTCCCTCTTCCATGTCCGGTTCAGATAATAGCTGTTGTCCTCCCCCTGAACCAGAGGGTATGACACCTGGCTGTCCGGTATGGCGATCCAGCCTGTCACCTGGCTGTTATTTTCTCTGAGGGCATCCAGATCGATTCCCGCAAGGGACAGCATATAAGGATCGGTTTCCTCGGATTCCCGCATATCTCCCCCCTGCGTTCCTTGTCCCTGCCCTTTTTCAGAATTCCCCGCTTCAAGCTTCGGCACCTTTGCCAGTTCCATGGCCTCCGCATAGTCAACATCGCCTTTATGATAAGACAGGCCGGTTTTTATCATCCCTGCCAGTCCCGCTGTCAAAAGGATCAAGCATACCGCTTTTATAACCGTATTCTTTCTTTTCGTCATTCCATCCTCCCCATAATTCCCCGGCAGATTTCCGCGTTCCGCCAAAAAGCCGGGATCTGCATATTCGCAGATTCCGGCTTCCTGCCCTTTTCGTTAAAACTTAAGCATTCTCTTCCCCATGTCGTTTCTTCTCCAGCATTCCCGCCACTGCAAAGCAGCATGCCGACAGAATCGCCAGGGCAAACCAGGCCGCGGAAGAATCACCTGTCCGGGGCACATTGGCCAAAGGCACATCCTCATCTAAAATATACGCTAATGGTACATCCTCGTCGGTAATCGTAACCCGAACCTCGTCAGCCGGCGGTATGGGAGCCAGCGGGACAGGCGCATTAGGAATATCATTTGTCGGCCTGTCTGGATTTGGGTCTCGATTTGGATCTGGGTTTGGATTTGGATCTCGGTTTGGATCCGGATTTGGATCTGGATCCGGGGTCGGTTTCGGGTCACGGCCCGGATTTTCATCCGGCTGGGCCGGAATCTTTGTGTTGGCAAAATCCACGTGAATCTTTAAACCGTCCTCTGATTTTTCCGTTTTTAAAAACTGGTCAAAATCTCCCAGGGCATCTCTGTCTTCCTGGGACATCTTATTGTAATCCTCTTCGCTTAACATAATGTAGACATTGGGGTCAAGATCGTATCCTTCGGGAGCTACGACTTCCTGCAAATAATAAACGATATCCTTCATCAGGGTGTAGGAAATATTAAGCTCCCCGTTCTTTGTCCAGATGGTGCTTTTTGTGGGGACAAACACATAACTGTTGGTTGCCTCGTCATAGGAACAGTACATATTTACTTTGACAGAATTTCCGTTCTCATCTTTCGTTTCTTTTATATAGTAGAGAGAAAATCCGGTATCGCTTTCGGTAATAGCCTCATTGGTCTCGGAATCCGTCTTTGTCAAACTGAAATCGATATCCATCTGCTCTAGCTGAATGGAATTGTACCAGGGCCACTTTGTATCCTGCCAGTCATTTCCGGTCATCTCGCCATCTATATTGATAGCCATCATAAAAGAAATCTCCATGGCCTGTTTAACGCTCAGGCCATCCTTTAAAAGCTGCTGGAAATATAAATCTGTCTCTTCCCATATAGACTCATGGGCCATATAGTACTTCAGTGCCTGCTCATAGCCGTTGTTCGTCCAGCTGTTGTTGGTATACTCTGTCCGGCCGTTTTCCTTATCGGGTTTCATCCCAACGAAGTTCTCAATATCTTCTTTATCTCCGTAGGCAAAGGACAGCAGGCTGTCATAGAAATGACTGTACTTTAAATCCTCCACATGGGCATTGACAATGAACTTTTCTCCGTTTACAGAAAACCACTTGTTTCCGGATGTAGTTGTCATTGTCAGTTCTTTGCGGGCTTTGTTGTTCTCCCGCACTAATTCATTGATACTGGTATACTTCTTGCCGTCAGTGCTGTAATAATCCAGCAGATAGGCCTCCAGATTCGCGGCCACAGAACCCTTTTGGTAGGTCTTCTCCAGATAGGTTTTGATTTCCCTGTCCACATAGCCCGGGAAACCGTTCCACGCGTCGTATTTGTCGACCCCAAGCTGTTTCACAAGCAGATCCTGAATGGGCTCTGCCCGCAGCGTTACCCGATACTGAGCATTATCCACATACTCATCCGGCAATACCTGGCCGTCAAAACCTGTAATTCCGTCTTGATTGCCATCCTCCGGCTTCCACTCGGGGGTTGCCAGCGTAAAACTCCCCTCTTTGTACTTGTATGTGTGCTTTGAATCGCTGGTAAAATAAATCTCAAATTTCCGGACATCGCCCGGCTGCAGCACATTGGCTTCTTCCCAGTTGGTGTAATCGTTCAGTTCCTCCATCTTCTTTAAGTACTCGGCATAAGCTGCCTCATACTCCTTCACGGATTCCTGATACGCGTTCTCCAGTTTAGCCACTGTCTCGTTATATTCTTTCATCTTGAGTTCAAACTCAGCCAGCTCCTCCTGATATTTCTGATACTCAGGAGAATCCACCCCATGTTCTTTCTCATAGGCTTCCTGGAGCTTATTGTACTCCTCCATCTGCCGCTTATACTCTTCAAGTTTCTCCATATAAGCGTTTTTCTCATCCTCAGACATCTTATAAACCGGTTCCGATTGTATGGTTTTCTGAAGATCTTTGCGGGCCAGCTGGATGCGCTCTTCCCTGGTGTATGTGACCCGGTTGCCGCTCTCATCCCAGTAGCCGGACGGGCTGTAATACTCAATGATAAAATTCACATACCCCATATCCTCGCCCTTATCCAGAGCGTTCAGTGCATCTGTCGCGTCAGCCTTCTCCACCAGAAACTTGGCGTAGCTTTTCACATACGCATTTTCCGGATCCAGCCCCTGCTCCGTCAAAAATTTCCGTGCATTCTCTACGGTGCTCAGGCTGTTATCTTGGGAAACAAACTCTAAAAATGCCTTTTCTGCCTCCTCAATCTCTTCCGGCTTTCCCGGCTCTTTAGGCTCTTGGGGCTCTTTTGGCGCGTCCGGCGCAGTCGGCCGTTCTGGTGCGTCCGGCATTTCGGGAACCTGATATTTCTCCGGTTCCACAGGCCGCTGCGGTTTTTTTGCCTCCAGGGCAGCATTTGCATACTCTCCCAGAAGTTTAAGGGCATAGGTCAAATCAAATACCTGATCACCCTCGGCGTTCTCGTTGATATTAAAGTTCAGGCGGTAAGTGTCCGTCTCCTTGTCATAAAAAATGCTCCATGCTTCCCCTGCCGAATTGCTGCCGGAGTCGCCGATATTAACGGTCACATCCTCTTTCTGCCCCGGGCGCTCGGTCTGACTCATGTCAAACGCCCTTTTAACGGCGGATTCCTTGTCGTTTAACCCGGCCAATTCACCGCTTTTGTCATCAACGCCGCCCTCATTATCCGCCGCCTCAGTACTTTCGATGTCTGTTGTTTTGTCTTCCTCAGATGCTGCTGTTTCCTCTGAAACCGCACTTTCTTCCAGAGATGATTCTGCCGTCGTTTCGCCTTCCGCAGAAATTGTTTCTTCTGCCGGAAGCCCCTCTCCCTCAGCAGCCGTCTCTTTTGCTGTTTCTGTCAAGACGGTTTCCTCCTGGGGATTGGTCTCCTGGGATCCGGTTTCTTCCTCTGCCGGCGCTGCCGTCTCGGCCGGTGTCTCTTCTCCTGCCGGCGCTGCCGTCTCGGCCGGTGTCTCTTCTCCTGCCGGTGCTGCCGTCTCGGCCGGTGTCTCTTCTCCCGCCGGTGCTGCCGTCTCGGCCGGTGCTGCCTCTTCGGCCGGCGCTGCCGTCTCAGCCGGTGCTGCCTCTTCGGCCGGCGCTGCTGTCTCTACCGGTGCTGCCTCTTCAGCCGGCGCTGCCGTCTCAGCCGGTGCTGCCTCTTCGGCCGGTGCTGCCGTCTCAGCCGGTGCTGCCTCCTGCACCACAGCCTCCTTTTCTGATGCTGCCTCCTGGGCCGGAGCCGCCTCAGCCGGTGCTGCCTCTTCAACCGCGGATATCTCTTCTGAAATCTCAGCGGCAAACGCAGCATTCTGCATAGAACCCATACACAGCGCAAACATAAGCAACCAGGCAAAACCTCGTCTGTAATACTTTTTTACCTTATTCATAACTACTTCCTTTCTTTGCTTAAAACACGGATGCAAAGATATCCGGCGGCTGGGCTGGCATAGTAAAATCACTTTAGCCCCCGTGGCTTTGCGTCCCACTGTTTCCAATGGTTTGCTGATATAATCAGCGACCGGGCTGGCATGGCGTATGAGCACGCTTTAGCCCCCTTGTTTTGCGTCCTGCCGTTTCCCGCAGTTTGCCTTTGTGACCAGTAGCTGAGCCGGCATGACACAATTGTGTTTTAGCCCTCTTGCTTTGCGTCCCACCGTTTCCCGTGGTTTGCCTATGAGCATCATATGCTGCTTCCATCAAATGGTTCTGCCTCCGCCGTCTGTGATGCCCTTTTCAGACAACGGATCAAGCGGTAAAGGGATCCTGTCGTAAATCCCTCTGCCTTTCGGCCTCATCCCCCTTTCCCAACATGTTCTCTCATCTCTCCCGCACCATATTTCTGTCTTTCGGTGCATACTCTATGAGTTTCAGCACATTTGAACACCACAAAATCAGGGATGCCCCTTTTTGTCATGTTCTTTTGCCATGTTGCAATGTAAAATTTAATATATCTATATCCAAATATTAACATATTTTCAGGGGAAAGGCAAGAGTTACTGTTCACACCCCGGCTAATCACCACGCTGATTAGCCGGAAGGATGCACGTAATGGCAGCGAACCAGGCCGCCCATCGCCGGAGGCGATTTGGAA
>JAAWLV010000165.1 GCA_022798105.1 Hungatella sp. | reverse complement strand
GCTGAAATCAGCATACCCTCAGAGTCAATGCCCATCATCTTTCTCGGCGGCAGATTTACGATAGCGATACAGGTCTTTCCGACCAGTTCCTCCGGTTCATAATACTCGTGAATACCGCTTAAGATCACGCGGTCTTTGCGCTCGCCGTCGTCCAGTGTGAATTTGAGGAGCTTCTTGGATTTCGAAACCGCCTCACAGGCCAAAACTTTTACTGCACGGAAATCCGATTTCGCGAATGTCTCAAAATCAACCATTTCTTCAAAGAGCGGCTCGATCTTCACATTGGAGAAATCAATCTTAGAAGTGGTAACAGGTTTTTCACTTACATCATTTCCCGTGCTTACATCTTTCAACGTTTTCATGGTCGGAAAGAGGAGTACATCCCGAATAGCCGGCGAGTTGGTAAACAGCATCACCAGACGGTCGATGCCGTACCCGATCCCTCCTGTAGGGGGCATACCGATCTCCAGGGCATTAAGGAAATCCTCGTCTGTGGTGTTAGCCTCCTCGTCGCCGGCGGCCAGGGCGGCCTCCTGAGCCTTAAACCGCTCCCTCTGGTCAATGGGGTCGTTAAGCTCGGAATAGGCATTGCACATCTCTCTGGCGTAGATAAACAGTTCGAACCGCTCCACCAGCTCCGGCTTATCCGGCTTTCTCTTTGTGAGCGGGGAAATCTCTACCGGATGATCCATGATAAAGGTGGGCTGAATCAGATGCTCCTCCACAAACTCCTCGAAGAACAGATTGATAATATCGCCCCGGACATGGCGGGTTTCGTAGTGAACACCCTTCTCGTCCGCCAGTTTTTTGGCCTCCTCGGTGGTCTTTATCTGCTCAAAGTCAACGCCGGTGTACTTTTTGACGGCGTCAATCATGGTCAGCCGCTCAAAGGGGCTTTCAAGGTCAATTTCCACTTCCGCGTAGGGGATCTTTGTAGTTTGGCAGACCTCCCTGGCGATGTGGCGGAACATGTTCTCCGTCAGATCCATCATGCCGTGGTAATCCGTGTAGGCCTGGTAAAGCTCCATCAGCGTAAATTCCGGGTTGTGCCTGGTGTCCAGGCCCTCATTGCGGAATACGCGGCCGATCTCGTAAACCCTCTCCATGCCGCCTACAATAAGACGCTTTAGGTAAAGCTCCAGGGAGATCCTCAGCTTTACATCCTCGTCCAGGGCATTGAAGTGGGTTTCGAAGGGCCTTGCGGCCGCACCGCCTGCGTTGCTCACAAGCATGGGAGTCTCAACCTCGAGAAATCCCAGATCATCCAGATAGCGGCGGATACAGCTGATAATGCGGGAGCGCATGATAAAGGTCTTCTTCACGTCCTCATTCATAATCAGATCCGTGTAGCGCTGACGGTATCTCATGTCCGTGTTGGTCAGGCCGTGGTATTTTTCAGGAAGGACCTGGAGGCTCTTGGAAAGAAGCGTCACAGAAGTGGCATGGATGGAGATTTCACCGGTCTTTGTGGTGAACACGGTTCCGGTCAGGCCGATGATATCGCCGATATCCAGCTTTCTGAACTCCTTGTAGGATTCCTCGCCGATGCTGTCCCTGGCTACATAGGACTGGATATTGCCTTTCAGGTCCTGAACATTGCAGAAAGAAGCCTTGCCCATGACCCGTTTGGACATCATACGGCCGGCTATGGATACCTCCTTGCCCTCCCATTTGCCGTAGTCTTCCTTAACATCTGTGCTGTGGACGGTCACATCATATCTGGTAATCTGAAAGGGATCTCTGCCGGCTTCCTGAAGCTGTGCCAGTTTTTCCCGGCGCACTTTTAATAACTGGTTCAAATCTTCCTGTGTCTGGTTTTGCTGCTCTGCCACTTCTCTCACTCCTTTGTCTGTTGGTCTTATTAGGATACTCTCTGAATCTCTAATACTTTATACTGGATGATTCCCACCTGGGTCTCCACATCCACCACATCGCCGACCTTTTTGCCGAGAAGGGCCTGGCCCACAGGGGATTCATTGGAAATCTTGTTTTGAAGGCTGTTGGCCTCGGTGGAACCTACGATGCGGAATTCCATCTCTTCATCCTCTTCAATCTCATAGACTTTAACTTTGCATCCGATGTTGATTTTTTCCAGATCAATCTCTTCCTCCACAACAACTTCCGCATTCTTTAAAAGCTTCTCCAGTTCCTCGATGCGAAGCTCAATATCTCTCTGCTCATCTTTGGCAGCGTCATATTCCGCATTCTCCGACAGATCACCCTGTTCACGGGCTTCCTTGATCTTCTGGGCAACCTCTTTCCGCTTTACTACCTTCAGATTGTGAAGCTCATCTTCATACTGTTTCAACCCCGCATACGTTAGAATGTTCTTTTTTTCTGCCATGATTCACATAACCTCCCGTTATTTCCTTAATTACCCTGCTTTTCGCATTCAAAGTATTATATCTTAAACCAAAGTCCTTGTCAAGAACCCGATGTCCGCAAAAACAGCGTTTTTTGCCGCCTTTTTGTCACGCTCACGAGCCGGCGGAAACCTTAAGTTTATGACATTGCCTGTGAACCGTAACCCAAAGGCCTTTGAACAGATTGGGTTTATACTTATTTTTATGGCAAATCCTATAGGGGTATGATACAATAAGACAAAAGAGAGAAAGGAAAAAACGAATGCTGATTACACTGAAAAACGTCTTTTTGACGGCAGTTATCGACACCACAGGCGCCCAGCTGCTTTCCCTGAAGGACAAAGACGGGAAAGAATACATGTGGCAGAGGGATCCTCAGTTCTGGTCCCGGACATCCCCGGTGCTGTTTCCGGCCATCGGCAACAGCAGAGGGGGAAAGACCATATTTGAGGGTCAATGGTATGAGCTTCCCAAACACGGCTTTGCCAAGGATATGGAGTTTGAGGAGGAGAGCCGCGGGGAAGCATGTGTCCGCCTGGCTGTTAAAGCCACAGAGGAAACAAGAAAGAGTTATCCGTATGAATTTTCCTTTGCCATGGAATATAACCTGACCGGGGACGGGCTTTGGATCGAATACCAGGTGGAAAACAGGGACTCAAAAGCCATGTATTACTGTCTCGGGGCCCACCCGGGGTTTAACTGTCCTTTGAAGGAGGGGGAGCGCTTTGAGGATTACCAGCTCCGCTTTGAGAAGGAGGAAGACTGCCATGCCATAGTCTACGACGTGAATGCCCTGGAATTTGACAGGGAAAGCCGGGGGTATCATTTGGATCATGAGTCGGTGCTGTCCCTTAGATACCCATTGTTTGACAGCGACGCCATTTATTTTGAGAACCTGAACTCAAAGACCGTTTCCCTGATTCACCCTGCAACAGGCAGGGGGGTGGAGGTCCTGTTTGGGGACTTTGCGTCAGTGGCGTTCTGGACCCCCATGGGGAAAGAGGCGCCGTTTCTGTGCGTGGAGCCGTGGATTGGTTCCGCCATCTGCTCGGACGAGGACGACCAATTTGCCCATAAACATGATGTCCAGAGACTTGAGAGCGGACAGAAGAAAAGCTACAGGCTGGGAATCCGGATTCTCGGCGGGCTCTTAGATAAGGAATAGATACCTATGGCAAAAGCAAAAACAACCGCGTTTTTCTGCAAAGAGTGCGGATACGAATCGGCAAAGTGGATGGGACAGTGCCCGGCCTGCAGAGAGTGGAATACCCTGGTGGAGGAGCCTGTGGCAAAAAAAGGCGCCTCGCTTTCTGCAGGCAGGCAGGGGCCCCTTATCAAGAGCCGGCCGGCCCTTCTGTCGGAGATTTCCATAGAGGAGAAGGATCGGGTGACCACCGGCTATAAAGAGCTCGACAGGGTTCTGGGAGGAGGCGTGGTGGCAGGTTCCCTGGTGCTTGTAGGCGGGGATCCGGGAATCGGAAAGTCCACGCTGCTGCTGCAGGTATGCGGCAATCTGGCGGCTGTGGGGCAGAAAGTCCTTTACATATCCGGGGAGGAATCTTTAAAGCAGATTAAACTTAGGGCCAACCGCATAGGAACCATGGCGGGGGATCTGAAATTTTTGTGTGAAACCAGCCTGGATCATATCCGGGAAACCATCGGGGAGGAAAAACCGGATATTGTGATTATAGACTCTATCCAGACCATGTACCGGGAGGAGGTGGCCTCCGCCCCCGGAAGCGTCAGCCAGGTGCGGGAGTCCACAAACCTTCTTATGCAGATTGCAAAGGGGGAAGGGATCACCATCTTTATTGTGGGGCATGTGACCAAGGAGGGGGTGGTTGCGGGGCCGAGAGTCCTGGAACACATGGTAGATACGGTGCTTTACTTTGAAGGGGATCGCCATGCTTCCTACCGGATTCTTCGGGGGGTGAAGAACCGCTTCGGATCCACCAATGAGATCGGGGTTTTTGAGATGAGGGAGCAGGGCCTTGTGGAGGTGGAAAACCCGTCGGAGTTTATGCTGGACGGAAGGCCCAAGGGGGCTTCGGGGGCGGTGGTGGCCTGCGCCATGGAGGGGACCAGGCCTATCCTTCTGGAAGTCCAGGCGCTGGTGGCTCAGAGCAATCTGGGAATTCCCAGGCGGACGGCGGCGGGAACGGACTATAACCGGGTAAATCTTCTGATGGCGGTGCTGGAGAAGCGGTGCCGTTTTGAGATGTCCAGGTACGATGCCTATGTAAATATCGCAGGAGGGATGAAGATGAATGAGCCGGCGCTGGATCTGGCCATTCTCATGGCGCTGGTTTCCAGCCTGAAGGACAGGCCTGTGGATGAGAAGACCATTGTCTTCGGAGAAGTGGGGCTGTCCGGCGAGGTGCGGGCAGTGTCCATGGCGCAGCAGAGGGTTAACGAGGCCCTGAAGCTGGGGTTTGAGGCCTGCATCCTTCCGAAAATCTGCCTGGATAAGATGAAGCCCACAGAGAAGATACGCCTGATCGGGGTTCAGAATGTCAGGGAGGCCATGGGGCAGCTGTAAGCTGTAGAAAAGATACACGTTTTGGCAGGCCAAAGAGGCTGTAAACTTAAAAAGGTATGGTACAGAAGAATTCTGCACCATACCTTTTTTAACAGGGGAAGAGGGGCTCGAACCCCCATCTACGGTTTTGGAGACCGCTGCTCTACCATTGAACTATTCCCCTTTATGAGACCTGTCTGTCAAGCACGAGATATAATATATCACAAGGACAGAGGAATGTCAATATTTTTTGACAAAATTTGTTTGGAAAAAGTAACAGTTCAGCCTACCCGTTTAACCACGGCTTCTAACATCGGCTATATGTTAGCCGGCGCAGTGCCAGTCGGTTCAGCCATCCGTCTTCACTGAA
>JAAWLV010000164.1 GCA_022798105.1 Hungatella sp. | reverse complement strand
TTTTGTATTAGCGCTGCCTTATTCCCTTAAGTTAACAGAAGCCGGGGCAATTCATGTTGTTCTGAACCGTAGCTGCTCCTTAAGTAAATGACATTGCCTTTTGACCTCAGCATCATGACATTGGTTCACACCATGGCTAATCACTCCGCTGATTAGCCATGGGCCAGTACCGTTTCGGGGGCGAAGCATATGCCCCATCGCCGCAGGCGATTTTAAATGGGGATATACGATGATGTGGGAAGTCCTTCTACATTACACCGTGAGACAAAACTTCAAACTCAATCGGATCATCCGGGGAAGCGATTTCCGCAGTCAGATCCAGGCTCATATAATCTTCTTCCTGTCCGTTTTCGGTACCGGTCAAACCAACTTGAATAAAGATATGATAATACCGCATAAGCTGGTCGGTGTCCAGGGGAAGAAACATTTCTTTCCGCCCATTTCCGCAGTAGCTTACATTTCTGTAACGACCGTCTTTGATGTGATAAGGGCGGTGCTGTTTATCACGGTAAGTGAGGCTGTAACTTTCATAGACAACGTAATAATTTCCTGTAAAATAGCGGATATCCGGAAAACTGCCAATATCTGAGGCCAGATCATCACTGGTTTCATCGAGATAATTTTGGAATATGATTTCTTCTACCTGATTAAGCATTTCGTTCCGTCTTTCTGCAAGGAGCTGATAAGCATCCCGGGGGAACGCATCGTCCACAGAGATTCGCGGCTTTATCTTTGATTCAAAATCAGCGTAGTCATTATCTGCATTTTCCTTTTCAAAAATCATCAGTCTTGGCCTTTTACTTTCCCGTTTCTTTCTAAATTTATCAAAAAGTCCCATGAATGCCCCTCCCTGTTTGATTATGTTACCCTGTATTTTATCACAATGGATCCTGGTTTTCCAGAGATTATCATTAAATCGTTTCTGCTGCCTTAAAAGACGTATTCAGCGGCCATCCGAAATCATTGTGGCAGATCATCTGTTTGGTCATTCCGCCGTCAATGCAGATGTTCTCCCCGGTAATAAAACCGGCTTTGTCTGAACAGAGAAACTAAACCATATCAGGCTGACAGCTAATCCGTAGGTAAGGGCAGAGATACCGCTTTTGGCTGCCGTATAGCTTTCTGTCTGAGGCTGGCTCATGCGGTCGCGGGACGATGAGATGTTGACGATGGCGGCATTTGGGGAAAAGTATGGAAGGAACAGTTTGGTCAGATAAAACGGCGCGGTCACGCCTACCCGCAGCGCATAATTGAAATCCTCATAGGAACATTCATCAATGCATTTCATAAGGGGCAGAGCATTGTGAATCAGATAGTCTATTTTTTGTAATCGCTGACGACTTTTTCAGCAAAGCGGCAGAGGACCTGTTCTTTTGTCAGATCTCCTACAAAATATGGATTCGGCTGTTTGTCAATGATGCAGACAGCCGCTTCTTCTCTCTGAAACTCTTGGGCAATGGTTTTTTTATGGATATGTCCTGTCATCACAGGTCATTTTGAATGGGCATATGCGGTTATATTCACAGGGTACCTGTGAACCGTAACAAGCATAGCATAAACGATAAGGCAGTCTATGAAGATAACGCCATTTTGGCGGAAACAGTGGTAAATTTAGCCATAAATGGTGAGTCAGGTTAAAACCTATGGGATGTCCGGCAAAAAGAGGGAAGACCAATGTATGTCCAATGACACAGTTTTACCGGCTGATGGCCGTCCGTCCGGGCAGATGAAAAAGAAAGTAAAATGATAAAAACAATCTGGCAGAAACAGGATGATTCATGTATAATGTAAATGCCCCTTAAAAGAGATATAACCCAGATAGCTCTGGAATGGGTAAAGGGGAAAGCTGGAGTGGATGAAAAAGGAGGTTAAGTGAACTTGAAACGGAAACAAAAACAGATCCTCTCATTGGTTGTAGCTTCTGCCATGGTACTGTCCGGTATGAGTATGGAAGCAGCGGCCGAACCAATCGAACAGGATACTAAACCCGCCATAACGACGGAGGCCGGGGCAGGATTGACGCCCGACGTGACTGGGGAGGAGAAGGAAGAGACTGACAAGGAAACCGAAGAAGCGGCAAAAAAGGAATCCGAAGCGGAAAGCAGCGAGGAAACCCTGCAGGAGACAGAAGAAGAGACCGAAGAGGAAAGCGGGGAGGAAACGAAGGAGGAGACACAAGAGGAGACCGGAGAAGGGACTGGGGAGGAAACCAGAGAGCAAAACGAGGAGGGGACTGACGGGGAAACCGAAGAAGAAACGGGAGAAGACACCGACGGGGAGACCAAAGAGGGGACGGAAGAGTCAACCAAGGAAGACGGTCTGCCTGAAGATTCAGCCGCGGAATCATCTGAGGATCCGGAAACCTCCGGGGTCCAGCTGCCGGAAGAGTCAACCTCCGGCGTTCACGAGCACAGCTGGTCCGCGGATTGGAGTTTTGATGACATGTATCACTGGCACGAGTGCGATGACGAAGACTGTCCCGGGGAGGAACACAGCCAGAAGGACGGTTACGCAGAGCATACCTATGATGATTACGGCGTATGTACCGGCTGCGGGTACGATGTCATGGATGGCATTGCCTTAGCGGCGGAAGGACTGGTTCCATCCTATCAGGATGCGTATGATTCGATGATTGGTTTAAAGGAAACATATCCTGAAGGCATGACATGGACGAATTATGAGCCTTATGGGACCAAGGGCAACCTTGGCTCCGCCTATACCTGGAAGGGCGGGCCCATCTACGGGGCAAGAAGCGGCGTCGGCTGTATGGCCTTTGCTTTTATCCTCAGTGACGAGGCCTTTGGCAATCTGCCTGCAAGGCCGATTGCCAAAGGGAAGTTTACCTTTGAGGATGTAAAGGTAGGCGATATTCTGCGGGTGAAGGGCAACAGCCACAGCGTCATTGTACTCAAAAAAAGCACAGGCGGCGTGGTTGTAGCGGAAGGAAACTATAATAAGTCTGTCCACTGGGGACGCACCATGAGCGCATCAGAGGTTAAGAACGCGGATTTTATTATTACGCGTTACCCTCAAGGCCACAAGGAGGAAGACTCTGGTGCGGACGAAATAGTCCACGGAGGCACGGTGGGCAGCAGCCTTAGCTGGTCGATGACCAGCGGAGGAGTGCTGACTATCTCCGGCAACGGGGCGATTCCCAATTACTCGCAAAGTAATCCATCGCCGTGGAAAGTTTACGAGAACGAATACGATATGATTGTTATGAAGGACGGCGTCACCGGTATCGGAAATTATGCTTTTTCTAATAGCAAAGCGATAAGCGTGTATATCCCTGACACCGTAAAGACTATCGGACAGAATGCATTTAATGGCTCTTCACTGGTGGAGGTGACCATTCCCGGGTCGGTTGAGGTGATTGGAAGTAACGCTTTCCGAGATTGTGCGAGCCTGTGTTCTGCAACTGTTTCTGAAGGCATGAAAACGATTGGAGAGTACGCTTTCCGAGGATGTACATCTTTGGAGTATATTGATTTTCCGAAAAGTATTACATCGGTGGGAACAGGAGCATTCATGAGTTGCGGGCAGATGGTTAGTGTAAGATTTAACTCTGGCACCAGCAAGGTTGAGTTGGGTGATAGCTTGTTTGCTCAGTGTTACAATTTGACAACAGTGACACTGCCCCAGACAGCTGATTGTATAGGTAGTGATATGTTTGCAAGCTGTATTTTACTTCGTTCGCTATATATTCCGGTAAGTGTCAAGGAATTTGGTGAACATTCGTTTAGTAACTGTAATTTGTTGGAGTTCCTATACTATGGTGGCAGTGAAGAGGAGTGGAATGAAATAATAAAGCCTCCGTCTTTTGAACAGACGCTGCCAAAGATTACTAAGATAGTATATGACGCCGAGTTTGACGATCCGTTTGCCACAGATCCTGATGATCCGGGAGATTTTCATCCCGATGAGGACAATTCCTGCACAAACCATGTAGATGCAGATCAAGATGGCAAATGTGATAACTGCGGCAAGACCATGTCTTCTGATAACCCCGGATCCGATAATGAAAGCGACGGAGACAATAATCCGGGCAGTTCCGGCGGCACCCGTCCTCCGTCGACAGATCGTCCTTCCGGCGGCGGCTCCGATAGTTCCTCAGGCAGCTCTGGAGGCAGTTCCTCTGGCAGCTCTTCAGGCAGCTCTGACAACTACAATCGGTACGGCAGTTCTACAGTCTCCACGACCGTCAGTCAGAAAGCAGACGGTTCCAGTGTCACAACCAAGATACAGGGAGACGGGAGTGTGATTACCATTACGGATCGCGCTTCCGGTGCGTCAGAGGTGGAAGCCAGGTTGTCCAGTTTGGCTATTGACACTGCCAGGAGGAACGGCGAAGCCGTTGCACTGCCTGTTCCGGCAGTTCCGGTAGTGAGAGATGCCTCGGCGGCCCAGATGATTACGGTCTATACTCAGAGGGACGAGTTGGTAAAAGTGGCAATTCCCACTGTGGCTGCTACTCCGGGCACCGTGGCGGTTATGGTCAATGGGGATGGTTCCACAAGCGTAATCAAAGGTTCTGTTGTAACAGAAAAGAGCGTTGTGGCAGCTTTGCCCAACGGAGCCACAGTTAAAATTGTGGATAACAGCAAGAGTTTCCCGGATGTTCCTGCCGGGGTCTGGTATGAGGATGCGGTATCGTTTATCTCTGCCAGAGATTTGTTCTATCATACAACGGAAACTGCGTTTACACCCGGCGCTCCCATGACTTATGGTGTGCTGACCACGGCTTTGGCCCGCTTTGACGGGGCACAGACGGACGGCGGGGCCGCATGGTATGAGAAGAGCATGGAATGGGCTGTGGGGCGCAGCATTGGGGAGTGGATCAATCCGGACAGCAATATTACCTGCGATCAGCTGGCAGTAATGCTCTGGAAGTATCAGGGTTCCCCTTCGGCGGCTGATGGTCCCTCCGACAATCTGGGGCAGGGCCAGATCAGTGATATGGAGAAAGCTATGAAGTGGATGACGAAAAATGATATTGTCAGCGGCTTTGAGGAAGGAGCCTGGGCTCCCCAAAAGCCGGTCAACCGTTCACAGGCCGCACAGATCATCATGAACTTTGCCAAAAAGGCCGCTGTCAGTTTCCCGCGGTAACGGCGGGAAAGTCAGGGTTCAGACAGGGCCGGCAGGCTAAAAGGGGCCGTTGCAAAAGTAGATGATATATCTACCGGAGCAATGGCTCCGTTTTTATGGCGAAACACATAAAATACACTAAGAGTTAGAACGTAAACGGTAGATAGTGCGTACCTATACAAAACTGGAGCAAACCTGTATGATAGAAACAGATTTGCTCCAGTCTTATTTCACTTCATCTTTACCGGGC
>JAAWLV010000163.1 GCA_022798105.1 Hungatella sp. | reverse complement strand
CAGCCTGCTTATAATTCCCCTCAGATCCCCGATGCCGTCCCCGTTGCTGTCCATAAAGCTTCTGGGATAAATCTGATAGACAACCGCTTCCTTCCACCACAATGTGTTCATTTTCCAAGATTCCTTTCTTCTATTATATTTGTGTGACTTTCACGAGCACTCACATTCCCGTCAGCAGCTCTGTCAAAGCCTGATACAGTTCCCTGTCAATCCCCATGGCCTCCAGCTGTCCCAGCACCACAGGAATCCTTTTCTCCCTCATCACAAGCGCATAAACCGCGTCCTTAAGCTCAAATTCAATCTCCGCCTGATTCAAAAACTCAAACACACGCTCTTTAACCCCATTTCCCTTTACCTGCAATTCTGCCGGCAGCACAATCTCAATCCTCTGCCGTACATCCACAGCGTCAAGTCCCAGAACCAGGGCCTGTTTCCTGCTCTTATAGGAGATTACCACACGCTCCCGCTCCATGGCCTTTTGATCCACCAGAACCCTGACTTTCCCCGCAGCCTCCGGCAGAAATCCCGCAAGCTCCACAGTAAACCTCCGCCTCCCCGGAATCAGGGACAGATCTCCCACGGCCGGCTCTATGGTAAACACGGCATCCGTATCCCGGCCCTCCATCCCCTCCCGGTATGTCATAACCGTTTTCACACAGATTCCGTCCTCATAACCGCAGCCCTCATTGTCATCCTCGTAAAGAGTAAACGTCCCGTCAGCCCCCGCATACACGCAGACCGTAAACGAAGCTGGATTCCCGGCAGCCTCCCTGGCGGAAATTTCCTCCGTAAACGGAACAATTCCTCCTGCCTTTGCCAGGACCGGAATGCTGTTTATATCCCGGTACATCCGAAGACACCGATCCCCGTCATAAATCATGCCCGTGTAAATATCATACCATCTGCCTTTTGGCAGCCACACCGAAACCCCCGCCATATTCAGCTGCCTGCTGCACGGCCCGGTAATGGGAGCCGCCACAAGCTCGCTGCCCAGATAATACTGGTTCCTCACCTCATAAGCCTCCCCATCCTCCGGATGCTCATAGTACATAGGCTCAATGAGAGGCAAATCCTCGTTATAACTTCTGTAATTCATAGAATACAGATAGGGAATCATCCTGTGACGCTGCCGCAAAGCCAGCTCCATGGCCTTCCTTGCCTCCCATTTAAACCGCCACGGCTCCTTTCCGTTAAACTCGCTGTTGGTACTGTGGAGCCGCATAATAGGAGAATGAATCCCAAGCTGGAACCATCTCGCCGTCAGCTCATCATTTTTATATCCCTTCATGTGTCCCCCAATATCATGGCTCCACCAGCCATACCCGATGTTGGAAGCCGCAGACGTAAAATAGGGCTGGAAATCCAGAGACTCCCAGGTAATGACGGTGTCACCGGAAAACCCCACAGGATACCGGTGGCTTCCCGGTCCCCCATATCTGGAAAAAGTCATAGGCCGCTTTCCGTCCCGCCCATTGTCCAGAAAATGAAAATGATTCAGAATCCACAGAGGATCCAGCCCCTCCACCCTGCTGCTGGTTCCCTGCTGCCAGTCAATCCACCAGAAATCCACGCCCTCTTTTTCCCTGGGATGGTGCAGATATGTAAAATAATGTTCCATAAACACAGGGTCAGCCACATCGCAGCTTACCGGATCCTCATGCTCATAATCCACCCCCATGGCCACAGCCATGGGTTTATACATCTCCTCATGCCCCCTGACCCCCGCTGCAGGATGGACATTGAGAGTTACATGCATCCCCCGCTCATGGAGCTTTCCAAGAAATCCCTTGGGATCTGGAAAATACTCCCTGTTCCAGGTGTACCCTGTCCAGCCGCTTCCGTACTTCTCATCAATATCCACCAGATGCCAGTCCATGTCAATAACTGCCACGGTAAACGGAATCCCCTCCGCCTCAAACCGATCCATCAGATTTATATAGCTCTCTTCCGTGTATGCATAGTACCTGCTCCACCAGTTCCCCAGAGCATATCTGGGGAGCATGGGCGTCTTCCCGCAAAGCCGGTAAAAAGCCTTCAGGGCCTCTTTATAATCATGGCCATACCCAAAGAAATACAGATCCTTCACGCCCTTTTTCCTTGGGCACACCCATCCGTCCTCCTCAATTACCTGGGAACCGCTGTCATCCAAAACCGAATACCCAAATCTGGACACCACCCCATGGCCCAGCTTTATAGCCCCGTCCGCCTCGTCCAGCGTCCTGGCCGTTCCTCCCAAATCCCGAATTTCCTCGCCGTAGTGCCAGATGCTGTGATAATTGCTTACATTTCCCTTCACCTGAATGCTCAGACCGCTTCCCGAAAACGCCTTCTCATTGTACGTCAGATGAAGCCGCAGCGTGTGAACCTCAATCTCGTCTTTTGTATGCAGCACCCGAAAATCTGCCGGCGCAAAATCCCTGTTCAGCGCCATCTGAGTAGGCCTGTCCTCAAATACACCGTCCTCACTGTACTCCAGCCGTACCAGCCCCTCAGTCAAAACCGTAATACGGTACTTCTCCCCCTTTACCTGGTTTTCTTTAAGCGCATGCGGGTTTGCCTTGATTCTGTAGATGTCCTTCATGATAATCTTCCCCCTTCATCTCCTGATTTTGCTTTCACATCCGCTTTCCATATCTCTTCCCCATATCGTTTATATTATATGTATACTATAATATACACTTTTTCTTGCAAAATCTTGCAGTATTTTCTATAATCAATAACACAATCTTGACTTTTACACCTATCCACCCAATCAACTTAAGGAGACTTCCTATGTATCCGGACCTTACTTTAAAAGAGCGCGTAACCCACGGCACCAGTAAGAACCCTCTCATGGCTCTTCATTTTTCCGCCGGACCGGAAACCCTGTACCCCGACCGTTTCTTCGCGGCGCGCCACTGGCACTCTGACATAGAACTTATCCTGGTGAGAAAAGGCGCCTATCTGTGCGAAACCAACCTGGAAACCTTCCGGTTAGAGGAGGGCCATTTTGCGATCGTCAACAGCGAAGAACTGCATCAGCTCACCGGCCTCGGCCAAAACACGATCCACGATGTTATCCTCTTTAGCCCTGACATCCTGGACTTCTCCTACCCTGATGAGTGGCAGGAACAGTGGATACGTCCTTTTTTAAACCATGAGTTGGCATTTCCCCACACTTTGATGCCGGATCACCCTGCATACCCTCAGTATTTCCTCCTCTTTGATCAGATCCTTCAGAAAGCCCTGGCCGGCCAGAAGGACTGGTATATTCACTGCAAGCTGCTCCTTCTAAACCTTTTCGTCCTGTCAGCAGAAAGCGGACTGCTGTTGTCCGCCGGGCAGCACTGCCCCGCACCGGGACAGCACCGGATCAGCCGCTACAAGACCATTATCTCTTACATGGAAGAACACTTCCAGGAGCCTGTCACCCTGAAACACCTGGCAGATGCCGTTCCCTGCAATCCTCAGTATCTGTGCCGCTTCTTCAAAGAGCTGGCCGGCATCTCCCCCATCCAGTACCTGATAAACTACCGCATCCAGCGGGCCTGCGGCCTTCTGGCCAACACTTCCCTGCCTATACTGCAGATTGCCATGGACTGCGGATTTGACAATGTAAGTTACTTTATCCGGAAGTTCAAAGAAGCCAGAGGATGCACCCCAAAAGAATTCCGCAGGCTTTACCTCTCTTCCTCCATCTCCACTATGGAATAAAAAATCACCCCGCCGATGATCACCGCTCCCCCTATGACCTGAAGCGGGGCAGGTATCTCCCCAAAAAGCACCGCCGCAAACACAGCCGCCACCACGGGCTCGCACAGCTTTGAAGCTTATCCGCATTCCTTTACTATAAAGGATTTATCTGCCGCTGTAAAGAAACAGGTTCATCAGCCGTTAAAAGCGCTGGAAATCCCACCCGTTTTGATGTACAATAAAACCGTCTATCTAAGATAAAAAAGGAGGAGCAGTATGGCATTAAGCAAGGATTTTTTATGGGGAGGGGCATTAGCTGCCCATCAGTTTGAAGGGGGAGTCTTAAACACCTCAAAAGGTTACAGCGTGGCCGACGTGATGACCGCCGGTGCCCACGGAGTCCCCCGGGTTATCACCGACGGCGTGGAGGAGGGGAAATACTACCCCAACCATGTGGGTATTGACTTTTACGGCCATTACAAAGAAGACATTGCCATGTTCGCGGACATGGGGTTCAAGTGTTTCAGGACCTCCATCGCGTGGACCCGGATTTTCCCCATGGGCGATGAGGCCGAACCCAACGAGGAAGGGCTTAAATTCTATGACGACGTATTCGACGAACTGTTAAAATACGGCATTGAGCCGGTTATCACCCTGTCTCATTTTGAGATGCCCTACCATCTGGCCAAGGAGTACGGCGGGTTTATGAACAGGAAAACCATCGACTTCTTCGTGAAGTTTGCCCAGGTCTGCTTTAAGCGCTACAAGAACAAAGTAAAATACTGGATGACCTTCAATGAAATCAACAACCAGATGAACTACAAAAACGACATCTTCGGCTGGACCAACAGCGGCGCCCATTTCGGCAATTACCCCAACCCGGAAGAGGCCATGTACCAGTGCGGCCATTACGAGCTGGTTGCCAGCGCAAAGGCGGTGAAGATCGGCCATGACATCAACCCCGATTTCAAGATCGGCAACATGATTGCCATGGTACCCATTTACCCCTACTCCTGCCGCCCGGCTGACATGGTTCTGTCCGTTCAGCAGATGCATGACCGGTGGTTCTTCTGCGATGTCCAGTGCCGCGGACATTATCCCGCCTACACCTTAAAGATGTTTGACCGGAAAGGATTCCATCTGGATATGACGGATGAGGACAAGCAGATCTTGAGGGAGGGCACTGTGGATTACATCGGCTTCTCCTACTATATGACCAACTGCGTGGATTCCACGGTCCACAACGATACCTCCAAATCCCTGGACGGCTCCAGCGAGCATTCGGTGAAGAATCCGTTTATCAAAGAGTCCGACTGGGGCTGGGCCATCGACCCGGAGGGTCTGCGCTATGCGCTCAACACCTTCTATGAGAGGTACGAAAAACCGCTGTTTATCGTGGAGAACGGCTTCGGCGCCATCGACGTGAAGGAGGAGGACGGCTCCTGCCACGACCCGTACCGCATTGATTATCTGAGAGCCCATATCAAGGAAATGAAAAAGGCTGTGGAGGAAGACGGCGTGGACCTGATGGGATATACTCCCTGGGGATGTATTGACTGCGTGTCCTTCACCACCGGAGAGATGAAGAAGCGGTACGGATTTATCTACGTGGACAGGGACAATGAGGGCAATGGTACTCTGGCACGGAGCAAAAAAGATTCCTACGCCTGGTACAAGAAGGTTGTTGCCAGCAATGGAGAAGATTTAGACTAAGACGATCGCAAAGATTCGGGGCTGCC
>JAAWLV010000162.1 GCA_022798105.1 Hungatella sp. | reverse complement strand
GCAGTATAATTCGATGAGTTTGTTTTTCACAAATCCATTCTCATCCTTTTTGTACCATTTGTCTCTATTTTTCTTTGTCTTCAACTATTGATTCGTATTGACTAAGGGTACACTTTACAAAATATCCCATGGACCATCCCGCTGGCAATAATGTGACAGAGCTGATTGTCCAACTCCGGGATGTTCCGCCTCTGGCAGCTCGGAGAACGCCATCTGTACCCGCATGAACATCTTCAACACCGCCGCCGCATGAGGTTCTACCAAGGCGGTGAACAGAACGTCCTTGCTGGAGTAGTATCAGTAAAAGGCCCCGGTGGTCACTCCAGCATTTTTGACGATCTGCCGCAGTGAGGTATCCGCAGAGTCCTTTTCCAGAAATTTCTCCATTGCCTCCTGATGGATACAGGTCAAAGTCTCACTCTGTCCTTCCATGCTACACCTTCTCACTCACAAGTGTTATATATTACTGTTACAGTAATAGCAGACAGAAATCGCTTTGTCAAAACACTTTTACCCCAACGCCACATCCAGCGCCAGCATCATGGTAAATCCTACCGCAAAGAACAGTGTCCCCAAGTTGGAATGTGTTCCGGCAGATGTCTCTGGGATCAATTCCTCTACTACCACATAGATCATGGCCCCTGCTGCGAAACTGAGCAGATAGGGCAGTGCGGGAAGAATCAGCCCAGATGCCCAAATAGTCAACATGGCGGCTACTGGCTCCGCCACGCCGGACAGAACTCCATATAAAAATGCCCGCCCTTTTCCCATACCCTCCCCTTGAAGGGGGATAGAGATAATAGCTCCCTCTGGGAAGTTTTGAATGGCAATACCGATAGACAGAGCCAATGTCGCAGCCTCTGTAATCGCTCCATTTCCAGATATCCAGCCTGATAGTACTATCCCCACCGCCATGCCCTCCGGGATGTTATGGAGAGTAACGGCCAGCACCAGCATGGTGGTCCGTCTCAGTCGGATATGAGGCCCTTCCGGCTGATTGCCGCTACTATGCAGATGGGGAATCGTCCTATCCAGTACCAGCAGAAACAGGATGCCCAGCCAAAACCCTATGACAGACGGAAGAAAGGCCAAGCGGTCCATATCGGATGCCTGTTCCATGGCTGGAACCAGCAGGCTCCAGATGGACGCCGCAACCATAACCCCTGCCGCAAAGCCGGTCAAAGCTCGCTGAATCAGCAGATTCATTCCACTCTTTAAGAAGAATACACACCCTGCGCCCAATGATGTTCCCAGGAATGGAAGAAGCACTTCAAGTAAAACACTTTCTGTCATTTCTTTACGTTTACCTCCCAATAGATACAGCGACACAAGATTTCCGTGCCATTATATTCTGCCAGCCAGCCGCTTCCGGCAATGCTCTGGCAGATTCATCGCCATCATACGAATATACTCATCCGCTTCTTCTGAGGTAAGATCAAGTCCTATCACTGGAAACCGTTCTCGGATTAGCTCAACGCAACGCAGCAGATCCTTTGCCAGCAAAAAGCCAGTATCCGTCAAATAGATTTTTCCATATCGTTCCCGCACCAGCAGGTCCATATCCATAAGCATGCCCATCATTTTCGTGACAGAGGCTTTGGAGCAGTTCATGGCTTTTGCTATGTCCTGCGTACCCACATCTGGTTTGATCCGCCCCAGTTCATAGATTGCCAGCAAATAGCGCAGTTGGGCTTCCCTCAATTCTGCCATTTGAATCGTTCCTCCCTAATGGCAAAAGGCATGAGCAGCCTCCACTGCCCATGCCTCCTCACCATGTCTTACAAGATTTGATGCTTTAGTGACAACCCCGGCAGTTTCCGCAATCGCCGCTACAGCCTCCGCCGGACTTGCGGGACTTCCGCAGAGAGCGGACGGCCAGCCCCACAACAACTGCCAGCAGCGCCAGCACAATGACATTTCCCAATACAGCAGGCATGGTCAAGTTCCCCCTTTATCACTTCGCGGCGGCAGCGGCCACAGAACTCAGATTGCGGGAATGTTCCTCCCCCTGATAGCCCTTGCGGAACAACAGGTACAGGATACCCGCGAGCAGGATCACTGCCACGACAGTTCCAATTCCAAATACTGCCTCGCCAGTGACCAGTCCGCCAAGCTGGTAAACGATCAGGCTCACCACATAGGCGAAACCGCACATATATCCAATAGCCGCTGCGGTCCATTTGGAGTTGTTCATTTCCCGCTTGATAGCGCCCATGGCTGCGAAGCAGGGGGCGCAGAGCAGGTTGAAAATCATGAAGGAGTATGCTGCCATGGCTCCGAAATCCGCGCCCACGGCGGCATAGATACCGCTGGCGTCCTCCATCAAGTCTGTCTCTCCTGCGTAGTGGTAGGCCACACCAAAGAAGTTGACGACCTCCTCCTTGGCGATAAGGCCGGTAAAGGTGGCGGTGGTGGCCTTCCACGCCATGTCACCCACCCACCCCAGCGGGGCAAAGATTACGGCAATGCCGCTGCCAAGGGAAGCCAGCAGAGAGTTGTTGTTATCTTCCACAGCTTGGAATACACCATCCACAACACCATAGCCCATGAGGAACCAGAGAACGATAGAACTCAGCAGGATGATGGTCCCCGCCCGTTTGATGAAGCTCCAGCCCCGCTCCCAAGTGGCCCGGAGCACGTTGCTGGCGGAGGGGGCGTGGTAGGCGGGCAGCTCCATGACGAAGGGGGCGGGTTCCCCGGCAAAGGCTTTGAACTTCTTCAGCATGATACCGGAGATTACCACGGCAGCGATACCGATGAAGAAGGCGGAGACAGCCACCCAAGCGGACCCACCGAACACCGCACCCGCAAACAGACCAATGATGGGCATTTTGGCCCCGCAGGGGATAAAGCCAGTGGTCATGATGGTCATTTTCCGGTCCCGGTCCTGTTCAATGGTCCGGGAGGCCATGATGCCGGGAACACCGCAGCCGGTGGCCACCAGCATGGGGATGAAGCTCTTGCCGGACAGCCCGAAGCGGCGGAAGATGCGGTCCATGATGAAGGCGACACGGGCCATATAGCCCACATCCTCCAAAATAGCCAGCAACAAAAACAGCACCAGCATCTGAGGCACAAAGCCCAGCACCGCGCCCACACCTGCCACAATGCCGTCCTGGATCAGTCCATACAGCCAGCCGCTGACACCCAGAAATGTGAGGATTCCATCAAAGAAATTGGGGACGATCTCGCCGAACAGTGTATCGTTGGCCCAATCGGTGCCAAAAGTGCCAATACCCACGCCGCCGTCCGCGATGGAAGTTCCCATGGCGATGGCGTAGATGCAGAACATAATCACTGCAAAAATCGGCAGGGCCAAAATCCGGTTGGTGACGATCTGGTCGATCTTATCGGAAACGGACAGGCTGTGCTTTGCGGCCTTTTTCCGCACCGCTTTGGACACTACGCCGTTGATGTAGGAGTACCGCTGGTTGGTGATGATGCTCTCCGCGTCATCGTCCAGCTCGGCTTCGCAATCCGCGATGTGCTGCTCCAGATGGGCTTTCAGATCGGAGGAAAGAGCCAGCTCATCCATGACCTTCTCGTCCCGCTCGAAGATTTTGATGGCATACCAGCGCAGATAGCCGTCCGCCACCCGGCCTTGGATGGACTCCTCAATGTGAGCCAAGGCGTGTTCCACGCTGCCGGTGAACACATGGGGCAGCTCCCCGGCCTGTTTCTTCTGCGCCAGAGCCACGGCCTTTTCCGCCGCCGCCATGCCGCCCTCGCCCTTGAGGGCGCTCATCTCCACCACCTCGCAGCCCAGGGCGGTCCCCAGCTTGGCGAGGTCGATGGCGTCGCCGTTTTTCCGCACCAGGTCGATCATGTTCACCGCCACCACAACGGGCAGGCCCAGCTCAATCAGTTGGGTGGTGAGGTAGAGGTTTCGCTCAATATTGGTGCCGTCCACGATGTTGAGGATGGCGTCCGGCTTCTCCTTCACCAGATAGGACCGGGCCACCACTTCTTCCAGGGTGTAGGGGGACAGGGAGTAGATGCCGGGCAGGTCCTGAATGACCACATCCTTATAACCTTTCAGCTTGCCCTCCTTTTTCTCCACGGTGACCCCTGGCCAGTTGCCCACATACTGACTGGAGCCAGTGAGGGCATTGAACAGCGTGGTTTTACCACAGTTGGGATTGCCCGCTAGGGCAATTTTCATGTCCATGTTCGTCTCTCCTTTTGATTGTTAGTTATGGCTAACTTATGACCTAAATAACAGCGGCCCTCCGCCGCGTTGATTTACTGGACTTCGATCATCTCTGCATCGCCCTTGCGGACAGACAGTTCATAGCCCCGGACATTCAGCTCCATGGGATCACCCAAGGGTGCTACCTTGCGCACGAAGATTTCCACACCCTTGGTGATGCCCATGTCCATGATCCGGCGCTTCACTGGGCCTTCTCCGTGGAGCTTCGCCACGGTCGCAGTCTCGCCCACCTTGACATCCTTCAGTGTTTTCATTTACTCTCCTCCTTGTCTTAAATCATGATGCGGTTTGCCATGGTCTTGTCCAGCGCGATCCGACTATCCTTTACCTGGACGATCAGGTTTCCCGCAATTTCGCTAACTACCATTACAGCGCTATCCACCACAAAGCCCAGCTCCGCCAAGTGTTGACGCACCTCATCTTTGCCGGAAATTTTGCGGATGGTAGCGGTCTCCCCCACCTTTGCCATTGTCAGCGGCATCATTCCTACGCCTCCTCCTGCAACATAGTTAGTAAAATCTAACCTTGAAATCGGACTTAGTTTAACATCGCTAACCACCGTTGTCAAGACCCTTGCAAGAAAAACTTGCTTTTTTAGTTAGAATGTGCTAACCTATGCACAGAGGTTTCCGTGGAAGGAGGGGTTTTTGTGAATATCCACGAATCTGCTGAGGACTACTTGGAGCGCGTCTTAATGATCCGGCAAAGGAAAGGCGTGGTTTATTCTATCGACATCGTACACGAGTTGAATTTCTCTAAGCCCAGCGTCAGTGTGGCGATGAAGCGTCTGCGGGAAAACGGATATATTCAAATGGATGCGGACGGCGCGATTACTCTGTTGCCGCCGGGGGAGGAGATTGCCCAGCGCATATACGCATGGCATCAGCTTTTGTCCGAATTTTTGATGCAGTTGGAAGTATCCCCGGAAACGGCGGCTGCGGATGCCTGCAAAATAGAGCACGACATCAGCGAGGAAAGCTATGAGCGGATCAGAGAAGTCATGCTCCAAAGGCGGAGAGAGCAAATGTGAGTAATCGAGTGTCTGATATTATGCGGATTACCATTTTAAAGGAAAACCCAACGAGGCGGCGGTTCTCCTTCTTATGCCAGTACAGCCAGCCGCTCAAGGGGGATTCCCTGCTCAAACATGGTAACATAGGTCTGGATGCACCTGCGGTAGCAGGCGAAGCACACCTGCATTTCTGCCGGATCGCCGTAGGATTTCCAGAAGCCGCAGCAGGTAAAGTTCCGG
>JAAWLV010000161.1 GCA_022798105.1 Hungatella sp. | reverse complement strand
AAGCAGGAGGGCCTAACCCCGACTGATTTCCGCTTTAAGGGCTCATCGGAATGTTTGGCATATCTGAACCCGGACGGGACATCCCTCCTTCTCTGACTGACTCACGACAATCCCCGCCCCAACTTTACTCACTCAACAATACAGCAATTTCATTTTGTGTAAGAAACTGTTTTATGAGCCTAAATTTATTAATCCGAAATCCCCTCCTCCTTAACATATTCCACGATATAATTCGTCAGCAGGTCCACAAAGATCACAGGAGCCACCTGAACTTCCAGATATTGAGGATATCCCTGATTCTCATAGCTGGGAAGCCAGACCACGTGGTCCACCTTATTGCGGATGGGATGTTTATCCGTCTGTGTAACCAAAACCGATACCGGGCGTTTGTCCGCCGGAAGTTCATTAACCAGATCTATGTGCTCCCGGCGGAAACTGCCGGTTGCCGAAAAGATGATAACCACATCCTTTGAGCTGGCCCGCTGGGCAAGAAACTCAAAATAGTCCGCCCGGACAAAGCTGGAAAGGATTCCCAGTTTCGCCAGATTCATATCCAAAAGCTGGGCCGGCAGTGAGCTTTTGTGGTTGCCGCAGATGGAAATGTAGCGGGCATCTGCAATCAGCCTTGCCAGGCCCTCAAAAGTCTCCACCCCCACAGCGCCGGGGATCAAATGGATGAGCCGGGTATAGTAATCAACCACTGACGAGGTATTCTTCGCCCCTTTTCCTGCCTTGTAGTACTTATATACATCATATTTAAAATCATTATACCCCTGATATCCCAGCTTCTGGCAGAACCGGGTAATAGCCGGTTGAGAAACCTGATATTTCTCCGCCATGCATGTAGCCGTATTTCTTATGATATCATCAATATTCTCCGTAAAAATATGATATACTTCCATCTCCTTCTTTGTCAGGCTCTTCTTCTTTAACTCCATCTGCTCAAACGGATTCATCATGCACTCCTTTGGAATTTGTCTTCCTCTCTTGACGGCACCAAACGTTTATCCTATGGCAAAGTATACCATAGATATTCACAAAATGATATATTAATATGAATGACAGGTCATTAGATTCTTGAATATTTTTTTATTTACTCTGCTTATCATTCAGAATCTATTCTCCGTTTTTACGTCATAATCAGGGAAACCACAAGCTTTTCAGAAGGTTTTATCTGTAATATTCATTCAATATTTCCAAATATATATTGCATTATCATTCATATTATGATATATTTTTACCATCATCAACACATTTCACTGGCAAATCTGTGAAACGAGGTTAAACTATGAATGGTTTTCAATCCCTCATGGAAATCTACGTAATTCCTGCGGCAGCAAAAATCGCCCGGCAGCGCCATCTGGCCGCAGTCCGCGACGGCCTGGCTGTCATCATTCCCATGACGGTGATCGGAGGAATCTCCTGTTTTCTGGCTGTACCGCCAATTCCTGCCTCCATGGCAGAATCCCCCAATCTCTTCTCCTCTCTTTTGCTGGCATGGAAATCCCTGGCCGGGACATACGCCCAGATTCTGGCCCTGCCCTACTATCTGACCACCGGCATCCTCTCGCTCTATGTAACCGCAGCCGTTGCCTGTCAGATGGCCAAAAGCTATCATATGGATATTATCAACAATGTCCTGTCAGCCCTTTTGGTATTCCTCTGTGTCAGCAACTGCATTGACATGCGGACCGGCTTTCTCAGTACGGACCGCCTTGGAGCCGACTATATGTTTGGAGCGGTCACCGTTGCCCTTCTTGTGGTGGAGATCAATCATCTTTTTATAGAAAAGAGCCTTTTCATCAACATGCCCTCATCCGTTCCGCCCAGTGTGGCAGCCCCCTTTCATTACCTGCTGCCTCTTGGTTTTAACATACTCCTTTGGATTGGGGGCAACTGTGTGTGCACCTATCTGACCGGGGACGGGATAACCGGGCTGGTATTCTCCATATTCCGGCCTCTGCTGAAAGTCACGGATTCCCTGCCCTCTATACTGCTGCTTAACGCCGTTATAACTACCTTCTGGTTTTTTGGGATCCACGGAACCAACCTGGTGGGCGCGGTCACTCTTCCCATCACCACTGCTGCCCTGGCTGCCAATATGGAAGCATACCGCACCGGAGGCAGAATAGACTACATCTTCGCAGGAAATGTCAGCAGCATATTTGGCAACTGGATCACTTACATTGCCATTCTTATGGTAATTTTTACTACCTGCAAAAGTTCCCGGCTGAAATCCGCAGCCAGGCTCGCCATAATACCCAGCATTTTTAACATCAATGAGCCCTGTATTTTCGGAATCCCGACGGTGCTGAATCTGTACACCTACATTCCGCTTCTAATCTGCAACGCCGTGAATTTCAGCTCCTACTATCTGCTGGCCCGCGCCGGAATCCTGGGCAGATTCTCCATGAGCCTGCCGTTTACGGTTCCCGGCCCTTTGGCTGCCGCTCTGGCCACCATGGATCCGAAAGCGTTTCTTCTGTGGATCGTGCTTCTGACAGCCGATTATTTTATTGTCATGCCCTTTATGAAACTCTATGACACCCAGTTAATGATTGCCGAAAAACATGTCTCATCGGCTGTAAATCCGTAAGAAACCGCTTATCATGGGCGGTTCTTTATAAATATTTCATTTTTAGGAGGTATGTATGATGAAGAAAACCTGGTTATTGTTACTATCCACCGCTTTGGTCGCGGTCTCTGCCTGCTCTGGTCAGAATCCGCCGGCAGAGACCACCTCTGCAGCCGCCCAGTCCACAGTTTCGGAGACTACGGCTGGCTCGCCTTCCCAGCCTGAGGAAAGTGAATCTGTCTCTGACACAGCCCCTGCAGAAGAAAACGCGGCTCTAAAGCAAACCCAATTCGGCCCTGTAAACGGCATTGAAAAAGACGGCGCCCTGGTATGGTATGGAATTCCCTACGGGAAAGAGCCCTCCGGGGATCTGCGCTGGTCGGCTCCCCAGAACCCGGACCCCTGGACAGAAGCCTATGACGCCTCTCAGCCCGCAGAAACCGCCATGCAGCTTGGAGGAGACGGGATAATCGGGACTGAAGACTGCCTGAACCTGGATGTCTACAGCACAGAAGGCGCCGAAAACCTTCCGGTTATGGTATTTCTCCACGGCGGCAACAACCAGACCGGCAACCCAAGGGAAATTCCCGGGGAGGAGATGGTGGTAAAAAATGACATGGTGTTTGTCTCCGTTAACTATCGCCTTGGACTTCTGGGCTTTAACTGCCTTCCGGCCCTGCAGACAGCGGAGGATTCCACCGGCAATTATGCCCTTCTGGACATTGCCCAAGCCTTAGACTGGGTAAAGGATAACATCGGCCAGTTTGGCGGCGATCCGGATAACATTACCATTTCCGGGTTCAGCGCAGGCGGAAGGGATGTGATGGCCATGCTCATCAGCCCTCTCTTTGAAGGAAAATTCCAGAAGGCCATCGCCTTCAGCGGCGGTATGACCATAGCAGACGAAAATTTAAGCGCCGCAAAGATCGCCGAAGCTATCGCTCCCCTGGCCGTGGAGGACAAAAAGGCAGAGGACGAAGAAGCTGCTGCCAAATGGCTTTTGGGCACCGAAGATGAGGTTCGGGAATATCTCTACGGACTTTCCCCGGAGCGCCTGTGCGCCTTAATGGGAAATGCAGGAATCCGCATGAGCGTATTTCCGCACCTGTACGGAGATGACGCGGTGCTCCCCGCTGACGGTTTCGACACAAAACATTACAACCAGGTTCCGGTGCTCATGCTGACGGGAACCACGGAATTCAGCATGTTCGCCTATGGAGACCCGTACTACTCCGGCCAGGATACGGCTGCTCTCTCCCAGGAAGAGCTGGAGCAGGCAAAGAATTTCGCCATCTCCTACGGAAGCCAGATGTATGGATATTTTAACGCGGAAGCCTCCGCCCAGCGCATGGCCCCCCACTATACGGCGCCTATCTACCTGTGCAGCATCAACTACGGCGCCCCTGATTCCGCCTATCCAATCCCGGTTTACGGTGCGTTCCACGGCATCTTTGTTCCCATGCTGTCAACAGAAAACAACTATGCCGCCATGATACCTGATACCTTTGACCAGCCGGCTTACATGTCCATGGCGGACGCGTTTAATCAGTACCTGAAAAACTTTCTCTACACCGGGGATCCCAATGGGGACAATCTTACAACATGGGAAGCCTGGACCCCGGAAAGCCATCTTTCCATGGTCTTTGACGGGGCAGACGAACAGGCAGTGATTGAGTGCAAATCTGTGGCAACCACCTATGAGGATATTATGGATAACATGGACGCAGATACGACTCTGGATCCTAAGATAAAAGAGGGGGTTATCAGCCAGGTCATGAACGGCAGATGGTTCAGCGACGCCTTAGACCAGCGTTATAAAACGAAGAATTTATGGCAGCAGCCATAACTTGAGAAACACGAAAAGAGAAAGGAATCAGGCCTATATCAGTGTATTGTGAAAAAGGGGCTGCTGCACTAAATCTGCAGCAGTCCCTTTTTTGTATTCTCACTTGTCATAATGCTCCGAAACCGCTTTCAAATGTTCAATAATCGGCAGATGCTGAGGACACATGCTCTCACACTGGCCGCATGCCATACAGTCCCCGGCCCTGCCGAACTTAGCCGTCAGCTGCCTGTAATTGGTCACATTGGCCGTCCATCCCTTGTCCGCAGCCTCCCGCATATCCTCGTTGTACAGAGAAAAATACTGAGGTATGGCAATCTTTGCCGGGCACCCGTCCGTACAGTAAGAACACCCGGTACAGGGCACTGCCGTAGCCTCGTTGATTATGTCCGCAGCCTTCCTCACAAGGTCTGTCTCCTCCTCGTTAAAGGGCCGGAAGTCCTCCATGTACCCCACATTATCCTCTACCTGCTCCATGCTGCTCATGCCGGACAGCACCATCATCACATTGTCCAGGGAGGCCGCAAACCGCACCGCCCAGGAGGACACGGACATATCCGGCGCATATCCCTTAAACAGCTCCTCCGCCTGCCGGGGAAGCGCCGCCAGCGTGCCGCCTTTCACCGGCTCCATGACAATCACCGGAACCCCGTGCTTTTTCGCCGTCTCATAGCATTTGCGGGACTGAATCCAGGGGCTTTCCCAGTCAAGATAATTAATCTGCAGCTGCACGAACTCCATCTCCGGATGCTCCGTGAGAATCCGGTCCAGAAGCTCCCCATTGTCATGGAATGAAAATCCCATATGCTTCACAAGCCCCTGCTCCTTTTTCTCCCTCAGCCAGTTAAAACAGTCAAACTCCTCATACTTGCCGTAGCTGCTCTCCGATATTCCGTGGAGAAGATAGTAGTCAAAATACTCCGCTCCCGTCTTGGCCCGCTGCTCGTTAAACACCTTGTCACGGTCTTCCAGACAGTTGACAAATCCGGAATGAAGCTTTGTGGCCAGCGTAAATTTATCCCTTGGATACCGGTCCACCAGCGCCTCCTTCGCCGCATTCTCACTGTGGAACCCGCAGTACATCCATGCCGTGTCAAAATATGTAAAACCTCTCTCAATAAAATAGTCCACCATCTTTTTGACCTGCTCCACATCCACACTGGCCTGGTCCGCCTTGTCAAGCAGCGGCAGCCTCATAAGCCCGAATCCTAATTTTTTCATAACGCGGACCTCCGGCCGCAACCAAAAAAGAACCAATCTCCCTGCTAACGTGCTATAATGCACATATCATCAATAATCGGTAGCGGCTAAAA
>JAAWLV010000004.1 GCA_022798105.1 Hungatella sp. | reverse complement strand
TGAGACCAGGAAAACAGGAGGGCCTCACCCCGAGTGTTTTCCGCTTTGGGCTCATCGGAACGTCTGGCATATCTGAACCCGGTCGGCACACAGCCTGACACCCCTCGCTGGCCCCACGACAATCCCCGCCCCAACGTTACTCACTCAACAATACAGCAACATGGCGAATTTAAAGTTCCCGTTTAACCAGGTTAGGGGGTATTCTGAACGGTTACGGCATACGGCCGTTTAGAATCGCCTAAGGCCATTTATGACTTTAACTTTCCTGGGCTTATTCTATTCGTCCTCTCCCCATGCAAGGGCGCATCTCACAGCCCGCTTCCACCCTTTAAGAAGTTCCCCTCGCTTTTCCTCATCAATCTTGCTTTCGAAATAACTGTCAATCTGCCAGTTTTTCACAATATCTTTCTTGTCCTTCCAGTACCCTACGGCCAAGCCGGCCAGATAGGCTGCCCCCAGAGCCGTGGTCTCAATACACTGGGGCCTTGCGATCTTTGCACCCAGCAAATCGGCCTGAAACTGCATCAGAAAATCATTGGCGCTGGCTCCGCCGTCTACCTTTAGCTCCCTCATGGAAATACCGGAATCCTGCTGCATGGCATCCAGGAGATCGCTGACCTGATAGGCCAGGGATTCCACCGTTGCCCGGATGAAGTGCTCCTTGCTGGCCCCCCGGGTCAATCCCACAATCGTCCCCCTGGCGTAAGGATTCCAGTAAGGCGCCCCCAGCCCTGCAAACGCCGGAACAATATAGACTCCCGCAGTGTCCGGTACGACGGTGCAGTACTCCTCCGTCTGTGCCGCCGTCCGTATCATACGCAGCTCATCCCGCAGCCACTGGATCGCGGCTCCCGCCACAAATACGCTTCCCTCCAGAGCATACTCCACATGATCCTCCATACCTACCGCAATGGTGGTCAGAAGGCCGTTCTCTGATTTTACCGCTTTCTCTCCCGTATTCATCAGCATAAAACAGCCGGTTCCGTATGTATTTTTTACATCTCCCGACTCAAAACAGCACTGACCGAACAGCGCGGCCTGCTGATCCCCCGCCGCTCCGGCGATGGGCACGCCGCCGGCCAGAACGGAATTGTGGGTGTAACCGTAGATACAGCTGGACGGCTTCACCTGAGGCATCATGGAACGGGGGATCTTGAAGTAATCCAAAAGCTCCTGATCCCAGCACAGCTTATGGATATCAAACAGCATGGTTCTGGCAGCATTGGTATAGTCGGTGACAAATACATCCCCCTTTGTCAGATTCCAAATCAGCCACGTATCCACCGTTCCAAACAGCAGTTCCCCTTTCTCGGCCCTCTCCCTGGCTCCCGGAACCTGATCAAGGATCCATGCAATTTTGCTGCCGGAAAAGTATGCGTCAGGAATCAGTCCCGTCCGCTCACGCACCGTATCCCACAACCCGTCTGCTTTCAGCTTGTCTATCATGGGCGCCGTCCGCCTGCACTGCCATACAATGGCATTGTAGACCGGGATGCCTGTGACTTTGTCCCACACGATGGTAGTCTCCCGCTGATTGGTAATTCCGATAGCAGCGATGTCCTCACCGTGAGCCCCTATGTTGGCCATGGAAGCCATCATCACGCTGAACTGGGAAGACCAGATTTCCATGGGATCATGTTCCACCCACCCCGGTTCCGGATAAATCTGCATAAATTCCCTTTGGGCTACACTCTTAATCTCCCCCTTTTCGTCAAAAAGGATACAGCGGGAACTGGTGGTCCCCTGGTCCAGTGCCATTACATACTTTGCCATATAAAAAAACCTCCTCCAATGGTAATAAAATCAGAAAAGAGCAGAGAAACATAAGGTCCCTTGTACCTGTCCTCCACTCTTAATCTCTTTCGGCAACGTTATAGTAAGCGTAACATATTTTCCCGGCAAATGCAACTGACAAAGACGGGATTTCCCAAATAACCTGCCTGCATAGTTACTGTTCACAGGTACCCCGTGAACGTAACCGCATATGCTCATATAAAATCACCTGCAGCGGTGACCATATGCTTCGGCCCCGTAACGCCACGCCCCATGGCAGGTCAGAGGGGCGGTCAGCCGCGGTGTAAACCGCGACGTCGGATCTCCCGCAGAACTTTCCACGCTTGAAGCACAATCGTGGGAAAAAAGGCACAGCCCCCCACGGTCAGCAGCTGAGCTGCATTTAAGTCGGCTGCCGCAAACAGAATCTGCAGGCCGGGCAGAAACAGCACCGCCCCCAGCAAAAGCACTCCAGCCTCAAAAGCCATTACCGTATACAGATTGCTCATAAGGCCCAGATAAAACACAGAATGGCCGCTGCGGCAGTTGAATCCGTGAAACAGCCTTGCCAGGGTCAGCGATGAAAATGCCATGGTGCTGGCTAAAGCCTCGCTGCCCTGGGACAGCCCTGTGCGGTAGGCATACATGGTGCAGGCGGCAATTAACCCGCCCTGGATCAAAATATCCCTCAAAAGCCTTTTGGTCAATATCCCCTGCCCCGGATCCCTGGGCGGCTGGTCTAAAAGCTCCCCCTCCGGCCGTTCCATTCCGATGGCAATAGCCGGCAGGGAGTCTGTCAGCAGATTGATAAACAACAGATGCACCGGTGCAAAGGGAAGCGGCAGGGACATCATCGTGGTATACAGCACACAGAAGATACCCGCCATGTTGCCTGACAGCAGAAATTCTATGGCATTGCGGATGTTCCGGTACACATTGCGGCCATTGGACACCGCTTTTATAATCGTGGCAAAGTGATCGTCCGCCAGAATCATGGATGCCGCATCCTTGGACACTTCCGTTCCCGTCATCCCCATGGCCACGCCGATATCCGCCTGCTTCAGAGCCGGCGCGTCGTTAACCCCGTCCCCGGTCATGGCCACAATCTTTCCCCGGTTCTGCCACGCTTTTACAATCCTCAGTTTGTGTTCCGGGGAAACCCTGGCATATACACTGATGTTCCCTATCCGCTCCTCCAGCTGCCTGCTGTCCATGGCATCCAGCTGAGAGCCGCAAACCGCCTCCTCATAATCGTTCATAATCCCAATCTGCCTGGCTATGGACATGGCCGTCACTTTGTGATCCCCCGTAATCATCACAGGTTTTATTCCTGCCCGCCGCGCAGCCCTGACTGCTTCTCCTGACTCGGGCCGCGGCGGATCCATCATGGCGGCCATTCCCAGAAATATCAGATCCTCCTCCGGCTTTTTACGGCTCCATGAGGAAATATCCCCCTTGAGGGGACGGTATGCGGCGGCCAGAACCCGCAGCCCCCGGCGCGAACAGGCATCGTGGAGCTGTATCAGCTTCCTTTTGTCGGCAAAAGTCAGCGGCCGCACCGTTCCCTGATCGTGAATCCGGCTGCTGCGCTCCAAAAGAACGTCCATGGCTCCCTTGGTGAGAAGCATCTGCCCCTGAGGCAGCTTATGGACGGTGCTCATAATCTTCCTTTCAGAATCAAAAGGGATCTCCCAAATTCTGGGAAATCCGGCACGGATCCGTCCGGCGGACATGCCGCATTCCTGTACCAGGTGAAGAAGGGCCAGTTCCGTGGCATCTCCCACCTCCTGCGGCCCACCTTCTTTTCCGGGCTCTCCAAGCGCGGCATCATTAGCCAGCGCGCATATTTCAAGGAAACGTCTGTGCTGCTCATTGTCAGGATCTACCTGATCGGCTTTCAGTATTTTTCCGTCCATCACTACCTGTTCAACGGTCATGCGGTTCTGAGTCAGAGTGCCGGTTTTGTCCGTACAGATAACCGATACGCAGCCCAGGCTTTCCACCGCCTTCAGATCCTTGATAATTGCCTGCTCCTTTGCCATCTTCTGGGTTCCCATGGCCTGAACAATGGTAACAATCGAGCTCAATGCCTCAGGAATCGCAGCCACTGCCAGGGCAACCGCAAACATTAAAGAATCCAGCATGGCCATTCCCCGATAGACTCCCAGCAGAAACACCACCAGGCAGATAACCATAATAGCCGCCGCCAGCCGGCTGCCGAACTGATCCAGGCTGGCCTGCAGAGGAGTTTTCTTCTCCTCGGCGCCGCTCATCATGGAAGCAATGCGTCCAATCTCCGTCTCCATGCCTGTCTCCGTCACAACCGCCACGCCTCTTCCGCCGGTTACCAGGGAACCGCTGTATACCATATTGCTGCGATCTGCCAGGGAAACCTGCCGGGACAGCGGCCGGGGCTGTTTGTACACGGCCTCGGATTCCCCGGTCAGGGAACTCTCGTTAATCTGCAGAGCAACGCTTTCCAGAATTCTGCCGTCAGCTACCACTAAATCTCCGCTCTCCAGATACAAAATATCTCCCGGCACTACCTCCTGGGACGGGATCTGTATTTTGGCCCCCTCCCTCATAACCACTGCCTGGGGAGACGACAGGGACCTGAGGCTTTCCAGGGACTTCCTGGCTTTTTCATGCTGAATGGTCCCAAGGACCGCATTCAGCGTAATCACCGCAAAAATTACCACTGTACTTTCCGGATTATCCGTCAGCATCGAAACAACCGCAGCGCCTATGAGAATCATAACCAGAAGATCCTTAAACTGCTCTAAAAATACTTTCCAGGCAGGTTTTCCTCCCGATTCCTCCAGGACATTGGCCCCGTACTGTTTTCTCCTCTTTCGTACCTGCCCTTCTGTCAATCCCTGTTCTGTCGTGTCAAGCCGGGCCAAAACCTCATTTTTTGCCCACTGATACCAATCTGCCATGCCAGGCCGCCCTTTTCGTTCTCACTCCATGTTTATGCAAAAATAAAAGAGAAAGAACCCTGGCACTGCAGCATCTAAAGTACATTCCTGTACACCACTTTTCCCTGACAGATCGTATAGTGCACTCTTCCTTTCAGCGTCCACCCTGTAAAAGGCGAATTCCGGGCTTTGGAGCAGAATTTTTGTACCGTAAAGCTTTCATCCGGGTTAAAAATCACCAGATCTGCCGGAGCCCCCTCTGCCATGCGGCCGCACTCCAGGCCGTAAAGCCGGGCCGGATTCAGGCTCATCTTGGCCATCAGCCGGGCCATTGTCATATATCCTTTATCCACAAGCTCCGTGATCATCAGAGCCAGCGAAGTCTCTAAACCGATGATGCCGCTGGGTGCTTCTGTTAATGGCTTCTCCTTCTCCTCCCTGCTGTGGGGCGCATGGTCTGTGGCTATGATATCAATCGTATCGTCCAAAAGCCCCTTTATCAGCGCCCTCCTGTCCTCCTCCGTTCTCAGGGGAGGATTCATTTTCGCCAGGGTACCGTATTGCAGCACCGCTTCTTCCGTCAGGGTAATATGGTGGGGCGTCACCTCCGCAGTGACCTTTGCCCCCATCTTTTTTGCCTGGCGCACCGCCTCCACGGCCTTTACCGAGCTGATATGCTGGATGTTTACTTTTGCCCCTGTGTCCAGGGCGATCATGCAGTCCCGGGCCACCAGGCTGTCCTCCGCAATGGCCGGGGAACCGTAAATCCCCAGCTGTTTTGCAGCCTCTCCGTGATGGATTCCGTTGTTTCTGATAAAGGACGGATCCTCCTCATGAAGGCTGACAGGAACATCCAGCTCCCTGGCCTTCTCCATGGCCCGGCGCAATAGTTCCCCGTTCATCAGAGGGATACCGTCATCGGTGAAACCAGCAGCCCCCGCCTCCCGAAGCTTTTCCATATCCGTCAGTTCCTGCCCTTTCATCCCCACAGATACGGCTGCGCATGTCAGCACATGGATCCCTGTTTTCTCACCTTCCCGGATCACATATTTGACAATTTCGGCACAGTCCGCCGCCGGTTTTGTGTTTGCCATGCACACAACCGTGGTAAAACCGCCGGCGGCGGCAGCCCCGGCCCCTGTCTGAATGTCTTCTTTATAGGTCAGTCCCGGATCCCTGAAATGTACATGTACATCCACAAGTCCCGGCGCTACCACACAGCCGGACGCGTCAATCACCTGTTCATAGCTTCCGTCATCCCTGTAATCGCCTATCCCGGCGATTATCCCGTCCTTTAACACCACGTCTGCGGTTTTCTCCTGATTCCTTTCCGTGTCAATAACCCGGCCTCCCTGAATGAGAATCATCACTTCCACTCCTCCTGTGACTTTGGTTTATACGCTTTTCTCCACTTTATCTGAAACAGCTTCTGAGGAAGCTGAAATACGAATACAATTGCAAGGACAATTGCCACTGCCACTTTAACGGCAGTAAACCCCTTTTCCGCCGCCAACGCCATCTCTCCCATTACAATATAGTAAGCGGTCCAGTAGATTCCTCCCCCAGGCACCAGCGGGAAGATCCCGCTGATAAGGAAAATCGTAACCGGACACCGTTCTTTTACGGCAAACAGCCGCGACAAAAGCACCACCAGAATTGCCGCAAACAGCGTGGCCTCCGGCGCCGAACACGCGGGAATCAAAAGACAGTACAAAAACCATCCCATTCCTCCTATAATTCCGCAGTAGGGATAATATGCCCTTGGCACGCTGTACAGCACGGAAAAGCCGATGGTCCCCGCCACCGCCGCAATTATCTGTCCTGCCATTTTCTTTCCTCCTACATCATGATCCTCTGTTTTACCGTGTACACCAGGCCCACGCCCATGGCAATGCAGAAAAACACCAGCAGCGCATCGATCATCCTCACGGTCCCCGCAATGTAATTTTCATCTGCAATATCCCGTATAGCATTGGTAAAGGCCACCCCCGGCACCAGAGGGATGATGGAACCGATGATGATCCGATCCAGATTCTGCCCTATCCCCAGTTTAAACAGTGCCATGGACGCAACCGTGGCCACCGCCCCTCCGGCAATGTTGGACATCATTTTATTGAGGTGCGGTCCGCTTATGTACAGCACGAATATATAAAGAAGGAACCCGCTGAGAAATGCCGCCAGACAGTCGCTGAGATTTCCTCCGTAAAGATAGCAGAAAGCACCGCTGCCGATACCGGAGCTTATGATCTGCATATGGTTTGATTTCCCCGGCATCTGCCGGATCTCGTCCAGGCGCTTCCTGACCTCCTCTATCGTGCAGCGTCCTTCCTCCACCTCCCTGGACAGCTGATTCACCGCCGCCACCCGGTTTAGATGGGAGCCGCTGACCGGGATATGCTGAACCTTGGCAAATGTCTCCTCCTCCATGTTTCCCGATGTCACAAAAATTCCGTTGCTTAAAATAAAGGCACTACCGGATTTAATCCCGTAATGCCTGCAAATGCGGTTTATGGTCTCCTCTACCCGAAATATCTCGGCCCCATTTTCCAGCAGGATGTGTCCCGCCTCCATGGCAACCTCCATAATTTCCCTCTCCTCTTCTGCCATACCCGACTCCTTTTCATATTAATCCTCCGGCTCCAGTTCATCGAAGATATCCGAGTCGTAAAACTCCCTCATGGTCACTCCAAGGCCCTCTGCAATCTTCTTGATATTCACAATGCCGGGATTCATACTTTTTCCGTGCAGGATACTCTTTACGGTTGACGGCGGCATACCTGTCTGATAGATCAGTGCGTATTCTGTCAGCCGTCTCTGTTTCCGAAGCTCATTGATCCTTAAATTGGTCGCCTCACAAATTCTCATGATACACACTCCTTTTTTTAGGATAGTGTATCCGAAAACCATGAGAAAATAGGTCAACTTGTCGTCATGCAGGTTTCCTCTTTGTCTTTTATATCCTCTCAGTTCACGTCTCCATCCGCAGCAGATTCCTCCCTGCCGGACAGGTTTCTCGTCTCCGCCACAATATAGATAGGCCTGTCCTTTAACTCCGCAAATAAGATGGACATATACTCGCCGATGATCCCTACAATCAAAAATAAAATGGCAAACATAAAACAGTTCAGTATCACAATGGTTGCATACCCGCTTGGAGCTCCGCCTCTGGTAAACAGCGTATAGATCATCACCACCACCCCCAGAAACGCGGCCATGCCTCCGGCATAGATCCCCAGCTTCAGAGGCAGATTGGAGAAACAGACAATGGTATTCACCGAAAACTGGAATAATTTCCGGATGCTGTACTTGCTCTCCCCTGCGGCCCTGACTCCCGCCTCATAGGTGATGGTTGTCTTGGCAAATCCCACATTCTGCACATAACCTCTTAAAAACCGTACCTTCTCCCGGTAACTGTCCCTTAAGACCTGGGCCACTCTTGTGCTGACCGCAAAAAAATCGGAGGCGTTATTCTCAAATTTCACGTCGGACAGCACATTGATCAGCTTATAAAAGCAGGAGGAGGCCAGATTTTTGAACCACCCGGCCGACTCATTTTTCGTCCTGACCATATTGACCACATCAAAACCCTGCTCAAACTTTTCAAGGATCAGGGGAATGCACCGGGGCGGATGCTGCAAATCCGCATCCATACAGATAATCGCATCTCCTCTGCTGTGATCAAGCCCTGCGATCATGGCAGCCTCGTGTCCGAAGTTCCGGGAAAAACTCACTACCTTTACATGGCTGTCCCTCCCGGCAAGCTCTGTAAGGATACGGAAACTCCCATCCCTGCTTCCGTCGTTGACAAATAACAGTTCATAATCCCAGCCAATGCTTTCCAGAACCGCTCCTGCCTCTTTGTAAAACTGCTCCAGGACTGCTTCCTCGTTGTACACTGACACCACAACTGACAATAACTTTCTCATGTGTCTGATTCCTTTCCTCGGCCCCGTCCTATCCCGTCACCTGGATCTCTATGGCGGAATGGGTGGGAACCCTCATATCCGCCGGAGGAAGCTCCATATAATCCCCGTAAATCTGTTTCAATACCTGATCCCAGTTTTTTGGGGCCATCAAAACCGTATCCTCAAAGGGCAGATCCACCGTCTCGTCATTCCACTGCTTCCTGATGGTCACATACAGATAATCCGGCTGATAATTGCTGTAATACCGAAGGCCGCTTTTTCCCTTGTTGCAGCACACCGCAAGCCTGCGCTGCATCCTGCGGATGGTCTTCATAGGAATCCGTTTTCCCGCAGCCGCCAGTATCCTTACAGCCGTCCTGCCTGCCAAGCCGTACCTGGAATAATCCAGCTGATACCGGTGCCCCATGGCCAGACCGTAAACCAGGGTGTGAAGGGCTTTGATGCCGGCCGCCTTCACTCTGCACTGCGGCAGCTCATCCTGGATAAACAGATCCACCCACAGATGGTTCAGCCTTCCCCCATAGTACTCCATCTCAGGGCTGTCCTCGTGAGTCCGGCTGTTCAGATACAGAATCCGCGGCGTAAAGTCGTAAAAGGCTTTTCCACCTCCCAGCTGATGGGGCTCCAGAAGCTTAAGCCCCTTTGGCAGTTCCTTCTTTGCAACTTTTGCAAACCGTTCATAGTTGTCCCTAGTAAATGCCACGTCCGCGTCGTCGTCCCAGGGAATAAAGCCCTGATGCCGCACCGCTCCCAAAAGGGTGCCGGAGTCCATCATGTATTGTATCCCGTATTTCCTGCATATCCGGTCGATCTCTTTCAGTATCCGCAGGTTTGCCCCGTGGACCCGGGAAAGGTCATAGGGGGCGGATAACTCCTCCGGGTTCTCCTTTGTCATATTCGCTTCCTCCTCTCATGGCTGTGTCTGTCTTTCAGCCCAATTCCACCGCTTCTCTGATAACGTTTGCCATGTAATCGATCATGACATCGGTCATGCCGGGATATAAGCCGACCCAGAAGGTATCTCTCATAATCCGGTCCGTCACCTGGAGACTTCCCGCAATCCGGTATCCCTCTCCGGTTTCCCGCATCTGGTCAAAACACGGGTGCTTTGTCAGATTGCCTGCAAAAAGCATTCTTGTCTGAACGCCTTTGCTCTCGATATACGGAACCACCTTATTCCGGTCTGTTCCCTCCCGGCAGGTTATGAGAAATCCAAACCAGCTGGGCCTGGAATTGGGGGCAGCCTGGGGAAGAATCAGTTTATCCTCCGCCTCTTTGAGCCCCTCATACAGTCTTATAAAATTATGGCGCCTTCTCTCCACAAATGACGGGAACTTTTCCAGCTGCGCACACCCGATAGCAGCCTGCATATCCGTGGCCTTTAAGTTGTATCCGAAATGGGAGTACACGTATTTGTGATCATATCCCAGAGGCAGTTCCCCGTACTGCCTGTCAAACCTGTGACCGCACAGATTGTCCCGGCCTGAAGGACATACGCAGTCCCGGCCCCAGTCCCTGAAGGAGCGTATGATCTTGTGAAGCAGAGGGTTGTCGGTGTACACGGCGCCGCCTTCACCCATGGTCATATGGTGGGGCGGATAGAAACTGGAGGTCCCTATGTCCCCTATGGTTCCGGAAAATCTCTCCTTCCCGTCTATGGTATACCGGGTTCCCAGGGCATCGCAGTTGTCTTCCACCAGCCACAATCCATGTCTGTCACAGAAGGCCTTTACCGCCTCTAAGTCAAAGGGGTTTCCCAGAGTGTGGGCCAGCATTACGGCCTTGGTCTTTTCCGAGTAGGCCTTCTCCAGCATGTCCGTGTCAATATTGTACTGTGGGATTGTCACATCCACAAACACCGGAACCGCCCCGTACTGGATCATGGGAGTCACTGTGGTGGGAAAGCCTGCCGCCACGGTGATCACCTCGTCCCCGCGCCTGATCCGGCGCTCTCCCAGAAGGGGAGAGGTCAGGGCCATAAATGCCGCCAAATTTGCGGAGGATCCGGAATTTACCACGGAACAGTATTTCACGTCCAGATACCCGGCCAGCTTCTTCTCAAACTCATCTGTGTACCTGCCGGAAGTAAGCCAGAACTCCAGGGAACTGTCCACCAGGTTTATCATCTCATGCCTGTCATACACTCTGGACGCATAGGGGATCCGATCCCCCTTTTCATACTCCTTTTTCTGGTGAAAGCGGTCACAGTACTCCCCCACCAGTTGAAGGATCTCCTGCCGCGCCTGCGATTCGGTTTTATTTTCAAACATAACTACATGTCCTCTTTTCTATCCAAATTATGCTTTATCTCTCTGAAAAAACTTATGGATCTGAGAATCCATAATGTTCAGGATCTCTTCCCCGGCCAGATAGGCTTTCGTCCACTCCACGGTCCATGCCACCGCCTCCCTGATATCCATGCGGGGCTGCCAGTGAAACACATGCTTGATCTTTGAGCAGTCCAGTTTCAGGAAATTGGCTTCATGAGGGCCTCCGTCATATTGGTTTACCCATGCCGCCCCTTCCCCCCAGGCCCCGCAGAACAGATCTGCCAGAGTTCCTGTGGTCACGCAGTCCCGATCCTCCGGCCCCACATTATAACAGCCTGCAAAAGCCGGATCCTCATACTGTTTCATGGCAATGGTCAGGTAGACAAACAGCGGTTCCAATACGTGCTGATACGGCCTGACCGAGTGGGGATTGCGGACAATAACCGCTTTCCCTGCCGCCGCCGCGCGGATACAATCCGGAATAATCCGGTCATTGGCAAAATCGCCGCCGCCAATGACATTGCCGGCCCTGGCTGTGGATATCCTGCATCTTCTGTCGCCGAAAAATGACTTCACATAGCTGTGGGTCACCAGCTCCGAACAGGACTTGCTGTTGGAGTAGGGGTCGTACCCGTCCAGATTGTCGCATTCCCTGTACCCATACTCCCACTCCCTGTTCTCATAGACCTTGTCCGTAGTCACATTCAGGCAGGATCGCACCGACTCGGTGAGGCGGACACACTCCAGCATATTGACCGTCCCCATCACATTGGTTTCATAGGTGCAGACCGGATCCTTGTAGGAATCCCGCACAATGGGCTGGGCTGCCAGATGAAATACAATCTCCGGCTGAACCCGGTCAAAGACCTCTTTTAAGAGCTTCCGATCCCGAATATCGCCTATAACGCTGTCCATGGTTTCCCCCAGCCCTGCCCCGTAAAACAGGCTGGGGTTTGTAGGCGGCTCCTTGGCATAGCCCGCAACCACGGCCCCCATATCTGTCAGAATCCGGCACAGCCAGGAACCTTTAAAGCCTGTATGCCCTGTAACCAGCACGTTTTTCCCCTTATAAAATCTGCAGAATGTGTCCCAGGTATCCCTCATCTTGTCTGTCCTTTCCAAAGTATCCTTAATATTAATTCTTCCATATTTTCCACGGCGCATTCCCGCTCTGCCACAGATTCTCCAGCTTTTTCATCTCCCGCTGGGTGTCCATGCACTGCCAGAACCCGTCATGGTGATACCCCATCAGCTGCCCGCGGGCCGCCAGCCTCTGGAGAGGCTCCTGCTCAAACACCGTGGAATCATCTATCAGGTAATCGAAGATCTCCGGGTTCAGAACCATAAATCCGCCGTTGATAAGGCTTGCGTCCGCCTCCTTCTTCTCCCTGAACGAACGCACCACATGGTCTGCGCCCACATCCAGAACACCTTTCATCTGGGCAATGCTCACCGTGGTTATGGTAGCTGTTTTCCCATGTCCCTCATGGAACTTAAGCAGCGCCCCCAGATCCACATTGCACACCCCGTCACCGTAGGTCAGCATAAACGGCTCCTGTCCCACAAAGGGCTGAATCCGTTTGACCCTTCCCCCTGTCATGGTGTTGAGTCCCGTATCCACCAGCGTCACCTTCCAGGGCTCCGCGTAATTGTTGTGAACTTCCATCTTATTATTTGCCAGGTCAAAGGTCACATCCGATGTGTGGAGAAAATAATCGGCAAAAAACTCCTTCACCACATACTGTTTGTACCCCAGGCAGATGACAAACTCATGAAATCCAAATTCCGAGTAATATTTCATGATATGCCACAAAATGGGCTTTTCCCCGATCTCAATCATGGGTTTTGGTTTCAGATGGCTCTGTTCGCTGATCCTGCTGCCGAATCCTCCGGCTAAGATTACTACCTTCATTCGTCTTTTCTCCTTTATTTCTGCTGTCGGAAAATATTCCACTGCTGTTTCTTTAAGATCTCCAGGGCCGCCCGAACTTCCCGGCCGCCCTCCGGCCTGCTCATATGGTATTCAAAGTTGGCCTTAAGCTCCTCGTCCGTCCTGTTCTCAAAATCCAGGGCCAGTTGCGCCCGCTCCATGCAGCGTTCCTTCCTGTAGGGCGCTTTTTTTACTTCCTGAACCGTGGTATACCCATTTCCTGCCAGCAGCAAAACCGTAACACCGGCCATAAAACACCGTGCCGCAGCCCTCCCCGCGCCTTCCCCCAATCCCCGGAGGCTTCCGCCGGCCGTCTTATTGTCTGCCATCTTTCGTCCCGCAAGCCCGAAGGTCAGCAGCATACCAAGGATCCCCACCTGAAACTGCAGAGCATACCTGGAAGACATACCGTAATCTTCCCTCAGAAATACCCACCGGGACACAAGGATCAGCAGATGATTCAATCCCCCTGCCCACACAAGCAAAAGGGGAAATATGGTCTCTTCATATAATTTGTACCGCCACTGCTGCCACAGCGCCAGCCCATACCCCGCCATGACCGCTCCCCCCAGGATGAAATAGGGCAGATTGCCGGAAAACACAGCCTGTGCGCACTCTACCCCCACTGCCATGGAAGAAAAAGATTTCACGAAAAACCGGACAAAAAAGCCCGGCGTGTCCACAAGCTGCGTCATAAGCGGCACCTCTGCCACCCCCAGTTTCTCCGGCTCCGCCAGGGAACTGCTCACTATATACAAAAGAAGAGGGACTATGGCCGACATGCCATACACCAGGTATCGCTTTTCCCACTGCCCCCCTTTCGCTTTTTTGAGTGCCATCCGAAAACCGTAGGCCAGCAAAAGCACCACCGTGTAAATAGCACAGTAAGGCCCTGCCGTCCCGATCGTCACAATCCACGGCAGAACCACAAGCCACATATGATCCCGTTTCTTCTCCCGGCCTCTCCACACCCGCTCCAGCACCAGGTAGTGGCAGTAAAACCCTGTAAAGGCCAGAAAATGGATCCACCCGCTGCCGTTTATCATCATCTCCCATTTATTCAGGCTGAATATCAGGAATGTAAGACTCAGCGTCCACACCGCAGGGATCCTCTGCCTGACGCAGTATGACGTTATCTGCAATGCGGAGACACCTAAGAAAAGAATCCCAAGAACCTGGTCAAACCGTATGCTGTAGTCAAAAAACGTCACATTGATAATCCTGGCCGCGTAATTAAGAGGGATACGGGTCAGGATATCCCCCACAAAAAACTTGTCCGGATCCCAAACATCCGGCAGATAGCTGTTCACCAGGCGGATATAGTCCGAGTAAACCACATCCGCAAAAGCTGCCCGGACATACCACAGGCCGAAGGCCACGCCGATGACCGGCAGAAAATAGCACCACTTCCCAGTCTTCATAAGCTCCTCTTTTTTGCCCTGAAACGGCGCTAATCCGCCGTGATCTCCACCATCATGGAAAAACGTTTTTCTCCCCGCTGTTCCTGGGCATCCTCCAGATAAAAATTATGCTCAAAATCCAGTTCCACAATCTCATAGGGTCTGGTTTTCAGATCCACATGGGTAATGTTTTCCCTGATCTCCACCTGGGCCGCCAGTTCGCCGTTCTGATAGATCACCGTCTTTTCATGGCCGTCCATAACTCCCGGATACATCAGCTGAAGCCCAATCACACCGCTGCTTCCGGCCATCACCCGAAGCTTTGCGCTCTCATCCATCCACCCGTCGCGGTAATAACCGTAGACAGGCTCACATTTCAGGATCCTCACTGCCTCCGTAATATCCTGGTAGGCATGAAAAGCCGGATCCTCCCGAATGATCAGCATATTGTTGTTCACCTGGCCGAACTCCCGGATGCTGTCAACAAAGATTACCTCTGTACCTTCTGCCTTTCTCTCCTTATCGAAAACCTTGAAGAACGTATCAGCATAAAACTCACTGACCTCATAAGTATTCTTCAAAATATAAATCTTTTTCCCAAAAACGGCATCGCCGTACTTTTCATAGGTCTGTTCAGCCAGGGAGTTGTACTGTTTCTGGTTATTCCAGTAATACAGATTGGAAAAATGGTTCCGGTAATAAGTCTCCGCCGGGATCACCAGCAACGTGTAGGCCAAGGCCAGTCCGGTGCAGACCAGAGCCCACCGGTAATCCGGCACACGTCTCACCGCCTCCGGCTTCCCGGAAGAAGGCCTTGCGATAACTCCGCACATGTATGCCAGCCACAGCCAGGCCGCAGCCATAGACACGTAAACCCAGCGGACTTCCACCCGGATCGTGACGCTGGAACAGGCGATGCAGGCCCCGATAAAAAGGAAAAACAGCAGACAGTTTCTCAAAACGGCCATTCTCTCCCACTTACTCCGTATTACTTTTATAATAAAGAGTATCATAACAGCCAGAACCACCATGTCAGCCAAAACTATAAACACCTTTATCCATCGTGAAGACTCCTGCCAGCTTAAGGCGCTCAGATAACTTCCGCCTGTGTTGATTCCGAACAAGTACAGTACCTGCTGGACGGCAAATAAGAACGCCTGCCTGAAATTCAGAGTATCCGCCACCTCCGTGCCTCCGGTTCCCGCAGGCATCACCGTACCGATGGCGGCCAGACGTATAAGCTGCACCAACACAAATACCGCCGCAGGCACAAGCCAATTCCTCCACTGTTTGTTCCGCTTCATCACAAGCACAACAAACAGCAGCGGCAGAAGAACCATATAGCGCTCATGGATAAAGCACACCGCAAAATACAGGCCGTTGGCCATCCAAAACCATTTGAGTTCCTGCCCCGGCTCATTGATATATTTGTAGAGGCAGTACAGAATTCCTATGGCAGCCCACAGCGCCAAAGACTCCATGAGCCCGTACACCTGGGATATCTGATAGTAAGACATCCTGGATAAAAGATACAAAAAACCGCTTATGAATCCGATGATATTGTTGCCGGAAAGCGTCCTGGCAAACCGGCATAAGGTGTAGGCTATAGCACTGTTGACAATTATGTTAACAGGAACAAACCAGGTTACATGGCTTCCTATAAGCCCCAATTCCACATAAGCCGCCAGATAATACAGGAACCGGAACCGGGTGCTGCCCATGGGAAACACAAATTCCCGAAAGGTCTGTTCGCCGTAGCAGGACCACAGATACAAATCGTCCATAAACAGGCCCCGAATCTCGATCCCCGCATTAATAAAAAACCCGAAGGCCAGCAGCAGGCCTGCTATGATCACCTCGTCTTTCCATCGGTACTGCCACACACCGGCACGTTTTTTCTCCATTCAGCCATTTCCTCCAATATCTTCCCGGTCTGAGCTCCCAGACCTCACCGGTAATTTCTGTAGGCCAGGCGGTACAAGACCATAATTCCCGCCGCAATCCGTCCCGGCCATATTTTTTCAAACATCTGACGCTCTTCCCGCTCTCTCCTGTGATCCCGGATGCAGGCTTTGGTGGTCGCCCCGTCGTGAACCCGGTAGTACAAAAGAGGTCTCTCCACACAGACAAACCTTCCCGGCTCCCCGGCCAGTTTTCTCATGCATTCCCAGTCCAGCACAAAGTCGTAGCCGCCTGAAAACAAAGGCATGGAAAGTTTTTCTTTCCTGTAACTGCATGACGGACACATGACCGGGTTGCCAAACATAAGCCCGCTCCTTTTTACAGCGGTTAAATGGCACAGAAACGCCGGACGCCAGGGCAGGCGCAGCGCCTTCTTTACCGCCTCCACCGCTCCGCCCCAACACAGCTTTCCCTGTTTTATCACAACGGCGTCGCTCATGAACACAGTCATATCCGGCCATTTTTTGTATGCTTTGCACAGTTCTTCCACGTAATGCCTGCCGTATAGATCATCCTGGTGAGCAATGGTCACGAATGTTCCCCCGGCTTTTTCCACGGCAAAGTTCCAGTCGTCCTGGATATTGCTCTGGCCATCCCTCACCCAGAGAGGAATACGATGTTTCTCAAGAATGCCCGCAAGCCACGGTCCGGGAGTGGATGTGGCGCAGATGATCTCTGTGGGCACTGTCTGAGCCTTTAAGGAGCGGATACACGCTTCCAAATAGGGAGACTGGCCGTAGGCACAAATAACAAATGTATGAAATCCCATAATCTATCCTCATTTTCCTTTGATTCAGCTTTGGAAAAAGAATTCCTCCAGCATCAGGCACAGGGTATGGTAAATGGGCAGATGCAGTTCCTGAATCTTGTAGGTCTCCTGCTCCGGGACAATGATGGCCGTGTCTGCGTATCTTCCCAGCTTTCCGCCGTCCTTTCCTGTGAGACCGATAACCTTCATGCCCTTGGCTTTGGCTGCCACCAGGGCATAGTGAATATTGGCCGCATTGCCGGAAGTGGAAATTCCCAGAAACACATCCCCCTCCTGGCCGTAGCCGTAAACCTGCTGGGCATATACCATAAGCCCGTCCACATCATTTAAAAATGCCGTGGAAAGGCCAGGGTGGCCGGTAAGGGCAATGGCCGGAAGGCCTTCCTGGAGCTTTGATGCCAGTTCTCTCCCTGTCTGGCCGTCAATCTCCTCCATACGGCGTACCATATCCTCCGGAAGACAGCGTCTCTTTACAAAGCCCTTCATCAGCTCTCCGACAATATGCTCCGAGTCTGCCGCGCTTCCGCCGTTTCCCGCCACCAAAAGTTTATGCCCCGAAGAAAAGCACTCTTTTAAAATCTCATATGCCTTCCTGACAGATTCTTTAACCGGATCCAGCCCCGGATATCGGTCCGTCAGTTCTTCTAAATAAGCCATATCATTCATGCCTTTTATATTCCTTTCCGATAATAAATTCTGCTGCGCCCATAAGAGTTTCCGAGTAAAAATCATAAAATGGCTCCTCCCCCAAGCTTCTGCTTTTCTCCCTCTCTTCCATGCCGTATCCTGTCCCCACCAGAATGCTGCATATACCAAAATTATGTCCCGCCTGGACATCAATGCGCTTGTCCCCAATCATATAGGAACGGTTCTTGTCAATGCCGTACTCCTGCCGGGCCGCCTCAAACATTCCCGTGCCCGGTTTTCTGCAGCGGCACATTTTTTTGTACTCCCCGATTCCGTGTTGCGGGTGGTGAGGGCAATAGTAAAACCGATCGATCCATGCGCCGTCCTTTTTCAGCCGATCGTTAAGATACTGATGGAGTTTGTGCATCTGCTCCACGGTATAGTATCCCCTTGCGATGCCGGCCTGGTTGGTCACCACTATGATGCGAAACCCATGGTCCTTAAGCCTTTTTATGGCCTGGGGCACTCCGGGCAGAATGATAAGATCCTCAGGACGGTACAGATAGGTTACTTCTTTATTGATGGTTCCGTCCCGATCTAAAAACACTGCCTTTTCCATGGTCTAAAACCTTTCTAAGTCAAATTCATAAGTTCCGTTCGGCATCTGCACATGAACCATGTCGTATGCCCACCGGCTCTCGTCCGCGATCCAGGCCTGAGCCCCCCGCAGTTCAAAATTCCAGTCTGCCAGCTGGCCTCCCGCAGCTTCCATCCGGGCCGCCACTTTATGTCTCACATTGTAGGGGCAGTACACAAGAAGGTATCCGCCGCCGCCGGCGCCCAAAAGTTTTCCTCCCAAAGCCCCTGCCTTTTTCGCTTCCTCGTAAAGTTCGTCTATCTGAGGGCTGGTGATCTTGCTGCTCATGCGCTTCTTGCTCTGCCATCCATAATCCAGAAGCTTCCCAAAGCTGTGGAGATTGCCTTTTAGCAGTTCATCTTTCATGGCATAGGCCAGAGCTTTTACCTCGCACATAGCCTCAAAGGGATCCTTCTTTTTGTAATTGCTGACCTGATCCCTGATGATATTGGCAGAAACATGTACTTTTCCCGTGTAGCACAGCAGCAGATTGTACTGCAGTTCATGGATGATATCTTTCTTTATCCTCAGAGGGTTGACCACCACGTTGTTCCGCCCGTGAAATTCAATAAAATTGAACCCGCCGAAGGTGGACGCGTACTGATCCTGATAGCCGCCGTCTATCTTTAAGTCCTCACGCTCCACCTTGTATGCCAGATCTGCCATGGCGTACCCGTCCAGTTCCACACCCTTCCAGCGGGCCATGGCCGTGAGAAGCGCCACCATCACCGTGGAGGAAGTCCCCAGGCCGGACCCCGGCGGCGCGTCGCACTGCAGATATACCTCGCACCCTTTTTTTATTTCCATGGCGTTTAGGGCAGCCGTCACCAGATCCAGCCTCCCGTCATAGACATAGTTTTCCCTGACATTGTATTTTACAGTCATGTCAAAATCCAGGGAATGGACGATAATCTCATCGTCCTCCCTGGGCACAATGGAACAGTAGGCGTATTTGTTGATGGTGCTCCCTATGATAGCACCTCCCTGTTCCTCGCAAAAAGGAGCCACGTCCGTCCCGCCGCCGCCGAAGCTGACCCTCAGCGGAGCTCTCCCTCTTATGACCATGTCAGTACCCCTTTCTCCACATCTTCCATAAACCGGTAGTAATCCTGAGGAATACCGATATCGATAAAGTATCCGTCATTGACAAAGCCCCCAAGTTTTCTGCCTTCTGACAGCCATGCCGGGATCATCTCCTGTTCTAAAGAGACTTTGCCTTCAGGGATCGTGTCGATCAGATCCCGCGATAAAAGATAGACGCCGCCGTTGACAGTTCCCCGGGTCTGGCTGTCTGTCTTCTCGTTAAAGCCTGTCAGCCTCCCATGGGTGAGCACGGCCTGGCCGTACCGCGATACGTCTTCCACTTCCCTTAAGACCATAGCCATGTCCAGAGCCATATCTTTCTTCTGCCGGGTGAGACGGCAGTAGTCCATCCTGTAAAAGGTGTCCGCATTGAGCACGAAAATTTCCGGATCCGTCATGTACTTAGCAGCGTTTTTTATGGCTCCGGCAGTGCCCAGCAGCGTTTCCTCATAAGCGTAAGAGGCATGCACCCCGAATGTACTCCCGTCTCCAAAGTACTCTTCCACCATGGAACCTTTGTATCCCACGGCAAAAATAATATGGTCAACGGCCTGGGCAGACAGTTCTTTTATCACATATTCCATAAAAGGCCTCCCCTGTATCAGCGCCATGGGCTTGGGACGGTCGCTTACCACACTGCGCAGCCTGGTACCAAGACCCCCTGCCAGTAGTATTGCCTGCATAGTTTTGTCCTCATTTTTTCAATTTTGCATAAGTATACCATGTTTTTGGGGATTTTACCAGATAATTGAAGAAAACTGCCCCCTGCCGGCATGATATCGGCAGAGAGCATTATTTCAACGGATATTTTAATATGGGATATTTCAAAACTTTCTGCTCCCGCCCCCATGGCTTCTTCCGCCAGACGACATGTGGGTAGAACTGCGGCCTGATGAGGAATGTCCTCCGCTGCCGCCGCTTTCCGTATTTCGTGGGATCACCCTGCTGGTGACAAATTTATTTACAAGCCGGTCCGTCTCATCATTATAGACAAACTGTGCCGTTCCCCGGTAAGCCATAGCCAGATTCTGAACCTGCCGTTCATCCCCCTCCATGCCGTACTGCCTTTTCACAGTCAGGCAGGCAGTTCCTGCCACCAAAGCGGAAACCGCCACCGCAAGCAGCGCCTCATACCATCGGATACTTCTGTATACGCTAATCTCCCCGGTCTCCGTGTTATAAGTATACTGGCCGCCCGGAATCCCGGCCCTGCAGTACTTCTCCACATCCTTCAAAAACGACTCCACGCTGGCCCTGTAATCTCCCTGGGAAGCCCCTTCATATACACCGTCCAGCATAGACTCGATCCTCTGATCCGTAAAGATCCGGATAGCCGCGCCGTCAGTGGAAAATGCCAGTTCCCGGTTATCCATATCTATGAGAAAAAGGATCCCGTTCTTTCCCTTTCCCTGTCCGAAACCGCCTTCCTCGTAAAAATCATCCCCATAGGCTGTGGCTGTTTTCCCTCCGGCATCCTCCGTGGTCACCACCACAATGTCCAGATGGTATGTATGCTGATACTCTTTGATCACTGCCCCGGCTTCCTGCACATACGCTTTGTCCAAAAGCCCTGCCATATCATAGATCCGCTTTCCGTCAGCCGCCTCTATGGCGACGTCGCTGTTTCCATAGACGGTCTGCACCAGAACCAGGCACAGCAAAACTGCCAGAAGCCACACCATCTTCCGCTTTCTTTTCCCGCTCATTCCTACCCCATTCATCCCTGTTTTCATATAAAATACCCCGCGGTCAGAAGTACCGCCAAAAGCGGGACAAAGATCTCAGCAAAGAATATCCACAGCTTTTTTTTGTCTACCGGAAGTTTTCCGCAGACCTTCCCGCTCTGTCCGTTGCAGGCAAAGTAGTAGATTTGCCCTGTCCCTGCCTCCCTGTAAGTCAGGGTCCACACGGGAAGCAGGGCGTATTCCCACTTTGGCCCCCGAATCCTGGCCTCCTGGCTCCTGATGCTCACGCTGTTGTAACTGCCGATACTGCCCTTTAAGCTGTCTGCGGCAAATCCTCTGACCTCCTGCTCCACTTCCGGTTGGAACTGTTCCCGCTCCATATCCCGTTTCTCCGCAAAAAACCCGGACAGAAATCCCATAGAAAACGGCTTCATAGTCCTGGTGTCAAAAGGCATGACCCCTTCCACCAGCTTTTTGTCCGCCTTTTTCAGGGCATTGCGTGGGACATGCGCAATATCCATGGTTCCCGAACGGAATACATCATATTTCTGGGTCTCCGTGTACTGCATATTTCCCGTCTGCCAGACGCGAAGACGGGTGCCCTCGCCGTCAAGCCTTCCTTCCACCTGGCAGCTGTAGAGCCAATAGGGAAAATACACGCCGGTCATCTTCTCAATCTGCTCCGGCGCGTAAAAATCCGACGGCACAAACCGTTTCTTTTTCAGCCATCCCAGAAAAATCTCCGTGGCCTTTTCCTTGTCTATGGCAAAGGGCAGCACATGATCCGGATGGTACTTCCCCTCAAGACGTCCCTGAAGAATCACCGGGTTGTGGCAGTAAAAACAGAAAGAGGCCGCTGTCGTATCATCTGTGACGATCTCGGCCCCGCAGCTGGGGCAGGTGTATATAACGGCCTTTTCTGTGCCCCCCTGCCCCTCTGCCCCGCCGCCGGCCACCTCTTTTGGCACCAGGCCCTCAGCCTGGACGCTGTCCGGCTCTGCCTTCCCCTCTTCCGCTTTTACCTTCGGCGCAATCTTCTCCAGTTCCTCCTGAGTAAATCTGGAAAGGCAGTACTCACACTCATAATTCTGAGCGGCGGGGTCAAACTGGAGCCCGCCGCCGCAATTGGGACATTTTATACTTACTGTTGCCATCTGTCCGGCCTCCGCCTTTTATTGTCTGGGTTTTCCGCATTCACTGCAGAATTTCCCTGTATTCACGCTTCCGCAGCTGCAGGTCCACGGTCCCTGAACAGGTTTGGGGCTGCCGCACTCACTGCAGAATTTCCCTGTATTCACACTTCCGCAGCTGCAGGTCCATGCTCCTGCGGGGACTGAAGCCTGTTCCTGCGCGCCCGGCTGCTGGCCGTATCCCATACCTCCCTGAGGCTGGCCCTGGTTCATCTGCATCTGCTGGAAGTTCATGTTAGACGCCCCTGCCATATATCCGCCGGCCGTGTTCATCCCCACTCCCATGCCCATGAATCCGGCCATGGCGCCGTTGGCATTGGAACCTGCCGCCTCCATGCCTCTGGCAATAGCTCCCTGCACATACCCTTCCCTGACCGAAGGATCGCTTAACATGGCGCCCTGATTGCGCATGTTGATCAGCTTCTGGGATTCCTCGTCGTAGGAGATGCTTGCGATCCCCACGGACTGAATCTCCATACCGCGCATCTGCTTCCAGTCTTCGTCCAGGACATTGGACATGTACCTGCCCAGCTCCCGCCCCTTGGATGCCACATAGGATATCCGGATGCCGTCTGCGGACATCTGGTTGATGGAAGACTGGAGAGCCTCCAGAAACTCGCTTAAGTACTGTTCATTAATACTCTGAATATCCACTTTGGTCCGGTTTTTGGGAATTGCCTCCGCATAAAATTTCAGCGGATCCGTCACTTTTATGGAATATGTCCCGTGGGCCCGCAGAAAAAGTTCCGCATTGTAAAACAGATCAAAATAGTTGATAGGATTGCGGGTGCCGAACTTAATCCCTTTGATCTCCTGAAGATTGATAAAAAATACCTTCTGAACCGTAGGCGTGCTTCCGCCGTATTTTACACGCTGATAGGACTCCTTCAGCGTATCTCCGAACTGCCCGTTGAACAGAGAGGGCAGCGAGGAATTGTTGACCGTGTAATAACCTTCCTCCGCCGTGTAATCCACCACTTTGCCGCCGTCCAGCAGCATCATAAACTGGTTAGGATATACGTGGATCACGGAACCGTTGGAAACCGTGTCCGCCGTGCCCTTGGTGTTGGAGCCTTTCCGGATCTTAACCCCGTTTGTAAAGACGGTCTGATCCCCCATCTCCCCGGCCTCGATGACCTCCAGCCACTGGTCCGCTAAAGAACCGCCGATGGCTGTGCCTATTGCCTTAATAATTCCCATATGAATCCCTCCTCGGTTTTGCCTTTCTTTTCCTAAAGTATACCTTTTTAGGTTTTGAAAATCAATGATTTTCGCCCTCAACCCGGTGCAGCTTCCACACTCTCACGTCAACCGGCGTGACACCTGTACCGCAGTACTCGCAGAACTTGCTTCCCAGACGGGTGATAGGCGCGCCGCAGTTGGGGCAGGTAACCCCTACGGCAGTTGCCAGATCTTTTATCTTTGAAAGATCCTGTATGTAGATCAGCTCCATATTATATCTGGTCTGGATCTTGCGGTTCCTTGGCTCTCCCTCCGCCCTTTTGGACGGCTTTTTCCGATTACGTCTCACCGCCAAATCGGAGTCCTTTTCAGGGCTTAGGGATATCCTTCCTTCAGGCCCGGTCTCCTCATAGTAATACTCCACCGCAGACTGCAGTTTTATGATGCACATCCCGGCTTCCTTCTGGTATCTGGCAATCTCTGTCTGATGGATCTTTACCTGCCGGTAAACCTCCCGGACTTCTCTGCGTCTCTGATCCTCTATCCGAAGCTCCACCTGCTTCTTTAATTCCTCCGAAGCCGCCCCTTCTCTGCCCGTCAGCGCCGCCAGATCCTGGGAGCTTAAAGCTGCCAGATAAGCTTTCAGCATATTCTCGCACATCTGCCTCCACTGGGGCCAATGAAACTCCGGAAAGTCCGCCTCAATCTGAGGCAGACACAGCTTTGTCATACCTGATACAGACTTAGGCGTCTTTGCCAGGATATCTGCCTGCCGCTCCAGCCCCTCCGAGAGGGAGGGTGTCCCGAACATAGCCTTTGAGATCATCCGCACCTGTCTCCGGATCCGGAACCAGGCAAAACCCCCTCCTGCCGCTAAAAGAATACCTGCAACCAGCCCTGGAGCTCCGGCAAGCACGCTTAATATTTCCATCTTCGTTTCCTCCTTGGATTAACCTGGCAGATGGCCGTCCACAGGCAAAAACCGGCAAGCAGAAACTGCACCATAAGGCTGATCCACAGCCAGTCGCCTGCCGACATCCGCTGAAACCAGTTCCCTGCCCAGGTTTCCAGTACGGAAAGACGCCGCACATTGCCTAACTGCTCCCTCATGGCTGCGCCGAAAGGCATAGCCGGATTAAAAAGCAGCAGCCAGCTAAAGAACGATGGGCCGGAACTGCCGGCGACCCTGGCCCCGGCCCCGGTCCCCAGCACCAGCGCCGCCATGGCACAGTAACTGACCACCGTGGCAATGGTGGATTTTTTGAACACAGAAGAACAGCAGATACCTACGCTTCCCGACAACACTGCCGTTGACACAAAGGTGAGCAGCAGCAGGACAATATCTTTTACCGTAACCCCGCCGTAAATAAACACCAGGGCCAGTACAGGAAAACTGGACACAATAAGCAGGAATATGGTAGACAGGCTTGCCATCAGTTTTCCGATAACAATATCTCCGGGCGTCATGCGGGTAGTCAGAAGCAGGTTCAGGGTCTGTCTCTCCCGCTCCCCGCTGATGCTCCCCGAAGTCAGAGCCGGTACAATAAGGAGGATCATCACAAACTCAATACACGCCACCAGGACATACAGGTTGAGAAAGCTGGCGTACTGGATCTCCGCGGTGGCTTTCGCCTGGGTGACCATGGAATACATATTCAGAAGAGCAGCCAGAGCCAGGATTGTATCGCACAGAAAGATAATGAGAGGAAGCCTGAAGGATCTGGAACTGACCCTGGCCTCCTGCCAGTAGATCGGATTAACTTTCACTGATGAGCACCATCCCTTCCTCGTGGTTGATGATCTGCAGGAACACGGATTCCAGGTTGCCCCTTTCCCGCACAAAACCGCCAATCATAACCCCTGCCTCAATGAGCTGTTTTAAAAGCACAGCCTCCTCCTCCTGCTCCCCTGTAAAACCAACCATAATGTCGTTTTGCCGTATGGTAATGGTCTCCACAAGGGGGTTGCCGCGCAGAAGGTTCAAAGCCAGATCCTTATTGCGGCACACCGTTATCAGCAGAGGACTTCTCACATTGATCTGGTTCAGGATATCATCTATGGATCCTTCCACCACCATCTTTCCCTGCTCCACAATCCCGATATCCGTACAGATCTCCGACAGCTCCGACAGGATATGGGAGCTGATAACCACAGTCTTTCCCTGTTCCCGCAGATCCTTTAAGATCTCCTTAAATTCATACCGCGTTCCCGGATCCAGTCCCGATGTAGGCTCATCCATCACCAGGATAGGCGGATTGTGGATCAGGGCCCTGGCCAGGCACAGCCGCTGCTTCATCCCCCTGGACAGACCGTCCACATAGTACTCTGCCTTTTCCCCAAGCCCTACCTGCTCCAGCAGATCCCGGGAACGTTTTCTGGCATTCAACCCGTAAAGGCCGCCGCAGGCAGAAAACAGTTCCATGTACTCCCACACCTTAAGATTGTCATAGACCCCGAAAAAATCCGGCACATATCCGATTTTTTCCATAACCTTTCCCGGCTCCTTCAGGGCGTCTGTGCCGCCCACTGCCACAGTCCCCTCATCCGGCAGCAAAAGCCCTGTCAGGATCTTGATAGTAGTGGTCTTTCCCGCCCCGTTGGGCCCCACAAATCCGTAAAGGGCCCCTTCCTTTACATGCATGCACAGACCGTCCAGAGCAGCCATGCGCCCGTACATTTTTTTCAGGTTTTCCACGTTCAGCATCAATATTCCCTCCCCACAATCTCCACCAAAGGCAGCAGTACGTTCAAACTGTAATCCGTCATATTTTCATACACATACTTTACCGTAACCGTGTTGCCCGGAGACAGGTAGGGTGTCAGCTCATAACCCTCATATACCGTTTTCATGGAATCCATCAGATCGAACTTTCCCGTACTGTGATTATAGAAATACATATTTCCGGCAAACAGGTTCAGATTGTGGACAAAGCCTCTTTGGGTAAATATGGGAGATACCTGCCGAAATAAAAGCTTCTCGATCCGCACATCATTGCCCAGGGAGTATTCCAGGGTTACCGGCTCCCCTCCGTAAAGCATGTTGCCGGCGAAGTCATAGCTCCCCCCTGACACCTGAGGCTTTTTCACCAGTCCGGAACGGTATATTACCTCATCCTCGCTGGAGTACACACTGATATCTGCTGACGCTACGGTCTTTCCCACGGCTGTACCGCTGTTTAAAAGATAGGTTTCGCTCTCGCCCTTGTGGCTGAACACTCCTATTACTTTGGCGTTGGGCGAGTAGTCCGGCATAAAATTGTCCAGATAAAAGGTCAGGACATTGGTCTTTGCCAGGGCTTCCATGTATGCATCATTGTTGATATCCGCCTCCTTAAATCGGTCCTGGCCCGACAGGTAGGCAGCCACCTGATAGGAATGGTTTAAGGGATATGTCAGAACCTCCCGGCCCTCCAGAGAGTAGGGAACCCCCGGCTCCATGTCCCCCAGATAGATAAGCTTGCCGTAGAGAAGCACGGCGCAGTTTTCCAGAGTCTCCTTAAAATGGCTGGTAATGGTTCCCGTGTATTTCCCCTGGTCAATTTCGATGTCACCCTCAAATCCAATGCCGCTTTTGTTGGCCATTACCTTATTCATTTGAAAATATCTGGCGTCAAAGGCCGGCACATCCCGAATCTCCACCAGAGTCTCGTCCTGGCGGTAATCGACCCGTATGGCGTGAGCCTCCATCCCCGTAAACTGCCGCCTGGTTCCCCCCATCCCGGAACCGTAATAATTCTGGGTCACAGGCTTTACCCAGTATCCCGGGGCCAGGTGGGACTCATGGGGCCTGTTGTATGGGGCCTGAATGTTCATATACGCCGTGTCGCTGATGGTGTCATAGGTAACCTCCAGAAAGCGGGCATAGGTATAAAACGTATCCTTAAACCGGGTTCTGCTTCCCATAAGCCAGATGATCACCGTGAACAAAACCGACAGACCTATAACGCCGCCCATATAGTACTCGGTCAGATCCCTCTGTTTTAAGAAAACATACAGCCCCGCTCCTGCCAGAAACACGTAAATGACGATCTCCATGGTATAGAGCCCCATATTAGGCAGCCATTTTACATTGCCCGTATTCAGCATATCCTTTACAGCCCAGTACTGCCCGGAATTGCCGCTGTAAATCGATTCTGCCAGGGAAGTGATCCGCTTCTCTCCCAAAACTCCTGTAAGAAGCTTATCCAGGTAGGACGGATTCTCCCGGCAGAAGGCCCCGATGTCCACAAAATCATAGGCAGCCACAGCTATGAGCCCCCGGCGGTAAGTTACCGCACTTAAAAAGGTACGGGACTCGTCAGCCAGTATGATATTGCCTCCTGACAGGGAAAATTCCACGCATGGGATCTCAAAAACCGTAGCCCCCGGCGCTTCCTGAGTATAATGCCCTCTCATATCAATGGAGCAGACCTCCGGCTCCTCGTACATCTCCTCCAAAAGCTCTGGGGCAAACCGTCCCAGGGTATCGTCCACCCTGGCTCCCGTACCCAGTATCATCACGCCGCCGCTGCGCACCCACTCGATGAGCACCCGGCTCTGCTCCTCTGACAGATCCCGGATGCGGAAATCCGTAATGAGCATCACATCAATCATATCCAGCCCCAGCTTATCCTGGGGAAAATCAGCGGCATCAAAGAACATGGTCTTTGTCCGGAGCATGCCGTAATTCACACCTACCCGGTCCCAGCCTGCAAGGGCCTCCGGGGTATCGCTTAAAATACCCACAAACAGTTCGGGCACATCCAGGCTGAAATCCAGCTGCAGCCGCTTATGGGCTATCTGCTGTCCTTCCATATCCGCAACGGTAACAAACAGCTGATCCGAACGATTTCCCATGGGGATGTACAGATGCATCTCCTGTTCCTGGCCCGCCTCCGCAAAAACCGGGTAATCATAGCGGTACACCTCATAGTCCGATTCCATCACCCGGATCTGAAGACTTCCTTCCAGCTCTGTCTCCTTCTGATTGGAAATACTGACATCCAACGGCACGTATCTTCCGCCTTTTGCCGCCCCTTCATGACCGTACTCCGCCTCCAGGACAACGCCCGGGCCCTCTTTCACTGCCGCCCCGCCGTAGCTTTTGGCCGCCCAGGATATATGAGCGGCCAAAAGGGCCAGCACAATTACCAGCGGCCCTGTAAGCAATCTCCTTTTAATATTCATGTCTGTCCCCCGGGTTCCCGAAATTTTCTTTGTTTATATCAAAATCCGCCAAAAGCCTGACTGTAAACACGGTCCCTCCCAGATCACTGGTGACTCCAATGGTTCCTCCATGCATATCTACAATATTCCTGGCAATGGCCAGCCCCAGACCCGTTCCTCCCGTGTTGGATGACCGGGACTGCTCTACCCTGTAAAATTTCTCAAACAAAAGAGGCAGCTCTTCTTTTGGTATCACATACCCGTAGTTTGTTACGGAAACCGTCACAATACTCTCCTCGGCATGGATCTTTACTACAATCCGCTTTCCCTCCGCCCCGTATTTAATGGCATTGTTGATGAGATTATCAAACAATCTGGCCAGCAGGTTCCCGTCCGCATTGATTATTTTTGCCGGAACGTTGCTCTGCAATTCATAGGCCAGATCTTTATCCATAAAATTGGGGTAAAATTCCTCCAGAAGCTGGCTCAGCAGCTTTACAATGTCCACCTTGGATACTTTCATGGACACCTTGCCGTAGTTCAGCTTTGTAAATCCGAACAGATCCTCGATAAGCTTTTCCAGACGCTTTGCCTTTGTGTAGGTGATATGGATGTATTTTTTCTCCATCTCCGGAGGGATGGCACTGGAAGGGCCGGAGAGCAGTTCCAGGTACCCGATGATGGATGTAAGCGGAGTTCGCAGATCGTGAGCGATGTTGGTGATCAGCTCATTTTTCGTCCGCTCCGACTCCCTCTCCTTGTCCATGAGCCTGCGGATATCCTCCACCATCTTGTTTAAGTTGGCAGCCATGGCGGAAAACTCGTCGTCCCCCACCACCTCCACCGTGGTATTTAAGTCTCCCTCGGAAATATTCTGAATGGCTGTGGAAAGCCTGGTGATATAATCCATGGATTTTTTCTGCAGCATAAGAAACGCGGCAGAAAACGTGGCAATCCCGGCCAGCACGTACAAAAGCGTAATCACAGGGCCCGGGCGGTAGAACACCGCCTGCAGGGAACTCTCATTTCCCTGGGCCACCGCATACTCTCCCAGCATGGCAAGATTGGTAACCAGAAACAATACCACCAGACAGGCGAACATGGCGCTGAATATGATGTTGGTGATAACTCTTGTATGAAACCGGCGGCTCATATCATTTTTCAATTTTGTATCCTACCCCCCAGACTGTGGTGATAATTTTGTTCTGCCTGGTATCCTCTTTCATCTTCCCCCGAAGACGCCGGATATGTACCATAACCGTGTTGTTGGCCTCATAGACCTTCTCGTTCCAGACCTTCTCAAAAATCTCGTCGGTGCTGAACACCTTCCCCGGGTTGGAAGCAAGAAGATACAGGATGTCGAACTCAATAGGCGTCAGCTTTATCTCCTCGCCGTACACCATCACTTTATGGTTGTCCTTATTGATCACCAGGCCCTTGATGGAGATCTCGTTTTTATCCTCCTCCCTGGCGGTGCTGTTGGGATTAAGCTGGGTGTAACGGCGCAGCTGGGATTTTACCCTGGCCGTCAGCTCCAGGGGATTAAAGGGCTTCACCACATAATCGTCAGCCCCTGTTCCCAGTCCAAGGATCTTGTCCAGATCCGTGGATCGGGCGCTGAGCATGATAATGGGGATATTGTTGGTCTCACGAATCTTTTTGCACATCTCCAGTCCGTCCATCCCCGGCATCATAATGTCCAGCAGAACCAGATGGATCTCCTCTTTCTCCAGTATATGGAGCCCGTCCTGGGCGTTGGCCGCCTTAAATACTCTATATCCGTCGCTGACCAGATAGATCTCTACCAGGTCCGCGATCTCGTTCTCATCGTCTACTACCAGAATGCTGATCTGCGACATAGGTTTTCCTCCTCGTATTGCGTTTTGTAGTATCCATCATACCATAGAAGACAGGATTTTGCCTTACTTTTTCATTAAAAATACACAAGGGAATCTCTGTCAAATTGACGGTGATTCCCTCGCAGTGCCAGTTTATGGGCGCTATGGCATGTTCTCTTACTCAGTTTCCCTTTCCACAGGGATAAACACCCTCCTGTCTTCCGGCTCCTCCATGGCATCCTGCCTGCGTACGGCCTCCAGGGCCTCCTCGCAGAACCGCTCCTGGGCACACACCAGGGCCTTGCCTCTCCGGTCGATCTTGGCATAGCTTCCGTCCGGCTGCAGCACATGAGCCTTAACATTGTCATCCAGCTGAACCTGGAGGATATGGATGGCCTTTTCCTTCAGCTTCTCGTCCAGCACAGGGAACACGATCTCCACCCGGCGGTCCAAGTTTCTCGGCATCCAGTCCGCGCTTCCCATATACACTTCCGGGGCCTCGTCGTTTTCAAAGTAGAAGATGCGGATATGCTCCAGGAAATTGCCCACAATGGAGCGCACTGCAATGTTCTCGCTCAGGCCCGCAATCCCCGCCTTCAGGCAGCAGATCCCTCTGACGATCAGCTCAATTTTCACGCCTGCACAGGAAGCTTCATAGAGAGCCGCGATAATATCCCTGTCGCACAGGGAATTGACCTTGGCAATGATCTTCGCGCTCCGCCCGGCTTTGGCATGATCCGTCTCCCGCCTTATCATCCGCAAAAACCGTTTCCTCAGCCAGATAGGAGCCACCACCAGCTGGTTCCAGTGAAGAGGTTCCGAGTAGCCGGACATCATATTGAACACCGCCGTTGCGTCCTCCCCGATCTGCGGATGACAGGTGAGAATCCCGCAGTCTGTATACAGCTTTGCCGTGGAATCATTGTAATTGCCAGTGCCCAGATGGACATAGCGGCGGATCCCGTCCTCCTCACGGCGGACCACCAGAGTGATCTTGGAATGGGTCTTTAAGCCCAGCAGGCCGTAGATCACATGGCATCCGGCCTTCTCCAGAGTCTTCGCCCAATTGATGTTGTTCTCCTCGTCAAAACGTGCTTTAAGCTCCACCAGCACAAACACCTGCTTGCCTTTGTCCGCTGCCTCTGCCAGGGCCGCCACAATGGGTGAATTGCCGCTGACCCGGTACAGGGTCTGCTTAATGGCCAGAACCTGGGGATCCCTGGCCGCAGTCTTCACAAACTCCACCACCGGGTCAAAGGACTCGTATGGGTGGTGCAGAAGAATATCGCCTTTGCGGATATTGGTAAAAATATCGTCCTCGTTCATAAAAGCCGGGTTCGGCTGGGGCGTGTATCTGGGAGATTTCAGATGGTCAAAGCCTTCTATACCGTACATCTTCATAAGAAATGTCAGATCCAGCGGCCCATTGATGGCGAAAATATCCCCCGAGTGGACATCCAGCTCCTTTTTCAGACGCTTTAACAGCCGCTTGTCTGCGTTTTCCTCAATCTCCAGCCTGATAGCTTCGCCCCACCGGCGCTTTTTCAGCTGCTTTTCGATCTCTTTTAATAAATCCTCCGCCTCTTCCTCGTCAATAGTCAGATCCGCATTTCTCATGATGCGGAACGGGTGAGCGTCCAGAACCTCATGTTTGACAAAAAGGCTGGCAATATTCCGCTCAATGATTTCCTCCAGAAGGATCACCACGCGTTCCCCCTGGGAGGGGATCTCCACAATCCTTGGGAGAACGCTCGGAACCTGAACCATGGCAAAATCCAGCTGTTCAGGCTTCTCCTTCTCTTTTATAAGGGCCGCGATGTTCAGAGATTTGTTGTATATAAGAGGGAAGGGACGGGAGGAGTCCACTGCCATGGGAGTCAGAACCGGGTACACGTTGGATCTGAAATATCCGTCTGTAAACTTTGCCTCCTCCGCTGTCAGATCTTCGTGTCTGGCCACGATCCGAAGGCCGTTCTGCCTCAGGGCCGGAAGGAGGGAGCGGTTGTAGGTGGAGTACTGGAGCGCTACCAGATCATGGGTCTTTTCTTCTATCTTCTGCAGCTGTTCTTCCGGTTTTAAGCCTGCCAGATCCGGCTTGGAATACCCTGCATGGACCATATCTTTTAAGGAAGCCACTCTGACCATGAAAAACTCGTCCAGATTGGAGGCGGTGATACTCAGAAATTTCAGCCTCTCAAAAAGCGGAAGCGTTTTGTCCCGGGCTTCCTCCAGGATCCTGTAATCAAATTCCAGCCAGCTCAGTTCCCGGTTAACATAATTTTCATACTTCATATATCGTGAATCTATCTCCGCCACGACTTAACTCCTCCTTTTCTTTTTCAGCACCGGTTTTATGCCGAAAATCTCTTCAAAAAATCCCTGACAGAAGCTTACCGCAAATAATTCCAGGCTTATATCGCTGTCATAGTCCGCGGTTATGGTCAGTTCCCCGCCTTTGACACTCATACGGCAGTTCTCAATCTTCTGCTTGTGGCTTCTGTCCAGGGCATTGGCCATACGGAGAAGAGCTGTCAGCTTGGCCACTCTTGTATCGTCGTCATCATAGTCAAACTCCTGGCCGTAAAGGCGGACTACATTGGCCACCAGCTTCCTCTCCTTATGGGACAGGCCGATAATCTCCGTGGCCATAATGATGTTGTAAGCGCAATCCCCCGTATTTCTGGTACTGATAAATTTGCCGCAGCCGTGAAGGATAGCGGCTATCTGCAGAAGCAGCCGCTCCCTGGCGCTTAAGCCATGGTGTTTTTTCATAACGTCAAACAGCCGGAGGGCCAGTTTCTCCACACACTGGGCATGGCTTCCGCCGCATCGGTATCTCTTTGCCATATTGCGGGCTGCAATAGGAATATCCTCGTCAAAACTATGGGCAAAATTCAGCTTCTTGATATTCTGGGCGTACTCCGATGCGATCCCGTCGCACATGCGGATCCCCGGGATCCAGATCATCTCCGCCCCGGTCATCTCCACCACCTTGCGGAAGATAATAGCCGCCGGCATAAGCAGCGTGGCATAACCGGCGTTGACCCCGAACCGCTCCTCGATCTGATCCTGAGGCATCTGGCAGAGCCGGTCGGCATAAGCCATAAAATCTTCCGCGCTGATGCGATCCGTGGCTTCCGCCCAGGTTCCCCTGGAACCGCCGGTTGTCAGGGCGGTGTTCTTCCCTCTGTAGGAAGCCACATAGTCCACCTCGTCTCTGGCCAGATACAGAACAAGCTCCCCGATGGCAATCAGGTTTTTGATGCCCCGGCTTTTTAAATCCCGATCTTTCAGATACATCTTCTTGTAAGTCCCCAGCTCTTTATCCACCACTTCCTCTATGATGGAGCGCTGCATCCAGCTGTGAACCGGTATCCTGGACAGAATCGTCCCGATGGCCATAACCCCCAGCGGCAGATTCTGGGTGGAGACCAGGCTGTCCCTGTCAAACAGCGAGATCTGCATGCTGCCGAAACTGACATCCACAATGGCCGTCCCCTTCTGAATGATCTTCTGAAACTCCGACTCCTTCATGGCGATGGCCTTATAGGTCAGAAGCCTCTGCTCGGAGTTACTTAGGACTTTCACTGAGATCCCCGTCCTGACCCGTATCTGCTCCAGGATGATTTGGTTGTTTTTGGCCAGACGCATGGCCGTGGTGGCGTAGGCCCGGTAGTCGGACACCTGATAGCTTTTCATCACCTTCACAAACTCTTCCAGGATCCTGCACATCTCATCAATCAGCTCATAGCTGATCTTTCCTGTGCTGTAAGTATTTTTCCCCAAAGCAATTACATGCCGCAGATGATCGATCTGCCGCAGGCCGTTTTTTGCCGTGATCTCGTAGATCCCCAGCTCCAGCTTAAAGGAACCTACATCGATGGCCGCAAATAATTGTGCTGCCATACCTTAACCCTCCCTCTCTGTTCTTAAAAATTTCCCGCCGGCTGCCCCAACAGCTCCTTCGGTTACACGCTCTTCCCCAAAAGATAAGTGATAAACTGCGCCGCAGTCCTGCCGGACAGTCCCCCGTGGGTCAGCTCCCACTTGTTGGCCTCCTGATATAATTCCTCCAGGTCCATCTCAATTCCATGCCGCCCGGCTAAAACCTTCACAATATTCTGGAACTGTCTCTTATCCGGCGACCCGAAATAGATAGTCACCCCAAATCTGGCCACCAGGGAAAGTTTTTCCTGCACTGTGTCATTGACATGGAGTTCATCATCCAGCTCCCTCTTGTCGCTGAACTTTTCCCGAATCAGATGCCTGCGGTTGGATGTGGCGTAGATAAGCACATTATTCGGCTTACGCCCAAGGCCGCCCTCAATAATGGCTTTTAAATATTTATATTCCAGCTCGCTTTCTTCAAATGACAGATCATCCATGTACACGATAAATTTGTAATTCCTGTCCTGTATCTGCTCCAATATGGAGGTGATGGCATGAAACTGGTGCTTGTAGACCTCAATGATCCGCAGCCCCCTGTCGTAATACTCGTTTAAAACGGCCTTGATGCAGGAGGATTTCCCTGTGCCCGCATCACCGAACAGCAGCACATTGTTGGCCTCCCTGCCTTCGATAAAGCTCTCGGTATTATCAATCAGCTTTTTCTTCTGCAGTTCATACCCCACTATATCGTCCAGGTATACGTGCTCCACATTGACCACCGGCTCGATAGAGGCAGCATGCCGGTCGTCCACAATGCGGAACGCCTTGTTGAGCCCATACTTTCCGACGCCGAACTCCCTGTAAAACTCCGACACCTCCCGCTGAAAAACGTCAATGTCCCCTGCCGCTTCCAATGCCCCGGAAAGCTCTATGATGCGGTCCCGGATTCTCCTGTTGAAGATCCGGCTTTTGCTGTCCGCCGGCTTGTAATCGGCCAGTTCATGCCACACACACTTCCCGGCCATCAATTTATCCAGTATCCTGATATCCTTCCTGTACAGTTCCTGAATCACAGCCAAGTCCTGTTTCGCAAGCCTGGACAGGGTGCCCCCCTGATCGCCGCGGATCTCACAGGAAATGCTGTAGGCATTTTCGTGGTTGGCAAGGCAAAAAGCCAGGAAACAATGCCAGAGATTGCCCTCAAATCCATAATTCGCTGCCAGCTCAATCAGCCGGTTGGCCAGGATATAAGGATCCAAAACATCCCTGCCCTCCCTGGTGCCCCACAATAGCTGTGCCGTCTGATCAAGAAGCTGTTGATTTTCAAAGTTCCTGTAAAGGATCAATTGCGCTGTATCCATAAACTATCTCCATCCTTTAATAGTTGCCCAGTATCCTCATGTTAGCCGCCTCCTCCGAAACGCTTCTCAGTGCGTTCTGAATGGCGGTATCGCTTAAATTGCCTTCCACGTCCACAAAGAACCGGTACTCCCAGTTTCTGCCCAGTATGGGGCGGGATTCTATCATCCGCATGTTTACCCCGTTGTAAATGAGATTGCCCAGCATGTTGTACAGGGTTCCGCTCTTGTGGGGCAGTTCAAAACAGATGGTGATTTTCCCCGCGTCTCTGCGGTAAATGTGGTCTTTGGCAAGAATAATAAACCGGGTAGTGTTATTTTTATTGTGGTTAATCCCCTCTGCCAGGACGTTCAGGCCGTACAGCTTTCCCGCAGCCCGGCTGGCCACTGCCGCCTGGCTTTTATCCCCGTCGTCTATGATCTTCCTGGCTGCTACCGCCGTATTTTCCACACTGATCTGGCGCCACCGGGGATGAGCATTCAGATATTCCCCTGACTGCATCAGGGCCTGGGGGTGGGAATACACCGTCCGGATATCGCCGGCAGACGCCCCGGGCAGGCCAAGCAGCATATGATTTACGGGAATGCAGATTTCTGCCACTATGACATTGGTATGGCGCAGCATCAAATCATAGTTATCGCTGACTGCCCCGGCGGAAGAATTTTCAATGGGGATCACGGCGTAGTCCGCCGCCCCTGACTCCACCGCCTCCATGGCATCATTCCATGTTTTTACATGGTATGCATCCACATCGTCTCCAAAATAGGCAAGGGTCGCTTCATGGCTGTAAGCCCCCTCCACCCCCTGGTATACCACCCGCGCACCCTCCACCGGAATAGCGGCCACCTGTCTAAACCCCAGTTCCGCCTTCCTGCCGTGCTGTTCTAACAGGCGGTACTGATAGCGGCGGCTGACGGTCATCAGCTGGGTAAACAGCTCCTGTACTGCCTGCTCATTGAAAGCTCCGTGAGCCTGTTCTCTCACGGAACGGATTTTGGCCTGCTCCCTCTCCTTATCAAAGACCTGCTTTCCTGTCTCAAGTTTAAATTCCGCAACCTCACCTACAAGTTTCATCCGTTCCTCAAACAGCCGGACAATCTCTTTATCAATTACATCCAGCTGATCTCTGATCTTCCCCAAGTCCATCTTATTCCTGCTCCCTCAGTCTTTTTTCTTCCACAAGCATATCATAAATCAGTTCCCTGGTATGAGCCCCCACAAATTTCTTCTTCTCCGGCTCCAGGCCCTTGATGATAAACGGCTTTCCAAACTCAATCGTTACTTTCGACGACTTAATCCTGGGAAAATGGTCCTCATACACTTCTGCCGTCCCGGTAATGGCCACAGGAATCACCGGGCATCCCGTCTTCTCGGCGATCTTTAAACTCCCCTCTTTAAACGGCATGAGATCCAGGTAATTGTCCGCGTCATTTCTCGTTCCCTCCGGGAAAATCCAGATGGAAATTCCGTTTTTCACTTTAGAAACACCTTCCAGAATTGCCTTTAACCCTTCCCTGATGTTCTTCCTGTCCAAGAACAGGCAGTTGACATTGCGCATCCAGTTAGATAAAAGAGGAATCTTTTCCATCTCCTTCTTTGCCATAAATCCCAGGGGAGTGGGCACGGTGGTGTAGCCTACCAGAATATCAAAGTAGCTTCTGTGATTCCCCACATAAAGCACCGGCTGATCCTCAGGAATATTTTCAAGGCCTTTTACCGTTATATGTACTCCTGCCACCTTTAAGATGCGCCGGAACATAAACCGCACAATCGCCAGGCTCTGTCTGCCTTTCTTTTCCGGGTCTGTTTTCCCGATATGGCTCTCCACTATGAGAACAGGAATACTAAAGATTAAAAACAGGATTACCATGGATGCAACCAGAATGAATTTCAGCATAATTTTCTCCCTCTTTTCGTCCTTTCATTATATAAAAAGAAAGGCGCAAATACAAGTCTATGCGCCTTTCTTTTTTGTAATTTGTTCAAATAAAAGCCCTGTCATAAACCACAGTGGAGCAAAGTCCAGGCGGATAAGGCCGTTTATGTTGGAATGAAGGCCGCTGTAGTCCCAGGGACACATTCCCCCGGCTTTTAACACCATCCCAAACAGATACTCTGCCACAAAAATGAGCACCATATAAAGCATCCCGTGACGTATAACCCGATCCGTCGCGGCCAGCGCTTCCCCGGGGGTTACCTGAAGCCAGCTGTCAACCATTTTACCGATCGGGGACAAAAGAGCGCCGAGACCGTAAATGGGAAACATAAGGAGAGAGGTGCTTCCCATGAGCCGCCAGTCATGGGTTGCTATAGATCCTGCCGAGGTAAAGATAACTTCCAGGCACCACCCGGCAACCCCGCATTTAAAAAAGTTCCTTCCAAGTTCTTTTATCTTATATGCCGTTTTCATGGGAACAGTATGTGCAGGGAGGATAAAATTTATACCGGTTTCATCACAGAAGCGGAGACAAAAGTCTGCTGCACTGCTCCTTTATCCGAATCCACATGTTTCTCTGCCCATACCGCTCCTTCGTCACTTCCCGGCAGCGCTCCAAATCCTGCATAAAAGCCGCCTCCATCTTCTTTACCGTCTCCTCATCGAAAATCGTGGCATTAACCTCAAAGTTCAGCTCAAAACTGCGGATATCCATATTGGCCGTTCCGCAGCTGCACACCAGCCCGTCCGCCATAACTGCCTTGGCGTGGAGAAACCCATCCTCATAAACATAGCACCTGGCCCCCACTGCCAAAAGATCCCCCACATAGGAATAGGAAGCCCAGTAAACAAAGGGGTGATCCGGCTTGCAGGGAATCATCAGTCTCACATCCACCCCCGACTCCGCCGCCATCTTAAGTGCTGACAGCACCGCGTCATCCGGCACAAAATAAGGAGTCTGGATATAGATGTGATCCCTTGCCCCCTGAAACAGCTGGAGGTAGTTGTTTCGGATCTGCCGGTTGCTGGCATCAGGACCGCTGCTGATAATCTGGATCTCCACATCCTGTTTTTCGTTTTTATAAGACCTGTTTTTTTCTTTTTCCGGCTTATCCAGGCCAAAATACCACCCGTCTTTAAACAGGTTTTCCCCCGCCGCATAATTCCAGTCCAGGGCAAACCGGATCTGCAGGCTGTAAACCGCACTGCCCCGGATTTTCAGATGGGTATCCCGCCAGTATCCAAACTTTGGATCCCTGGAAATGTACTCCCGTCCGATATTGAAACCGCCCACATACCCCACGTTCCCGTCGATCACCACAATCTTCCTGTGATTGCGGTAATTAACCCTCAGCTGAAGCCTGCCTAAAAATGCCGGGAAAAACTCCCCCACCATAACGCCGCTTTCTTTTAAATCCCTCCAAACCTTTTGAGGCATAAATCTTCCGCCCATACCGTCGCAGAGAATCCGCACCTCCACTCCCTGGCTTACCTTCTCTTTTAAAACAGGCACCATCCTCTGGAATACTTCATCATTTTTGATAATGTAATACTGAATGTGGATATACTGCCGTGCCTTCTCCATCTCTGTTATCAGGTCATCAAATTTTTCCACGCCGTCGGTGAAAATTTCCACCTGATTGTCTTCCGTGAGAACGGCCCCTGAAGTCTGCAGGTTGTACTTTACCAGCTTTTCATATCCTTTATAGCGGGGATCCTTAAGCCACACCTTCCGGTTTAGGTCAGCCTCTTCCTGGGATTTTACAGAATACCAAAGCCGATCCTCCACTTCCTTAACCCGGAACATTTTATTTTTGTGATAATCCTGGCACAAAAGAAGGTACAGGAAAAAACCGAAAATCGGTACAAAATACAGAGCCAGCAGCCATGTCCACACCGCCTTCGGATCCCTTCTCTGAAAGAACACGATGACCACGGACAAAAAAAGATTAATATAAAAAAGGTGCTCCATCATCCAGCCCCACAGCCCCAGCAGCTGTCCCGGCGCCTCCGCAAAAACCCCCATTGCTCCATCCATGTTCCCATTCCTCCTTTCTGCCATCCATGTACTCTCGGAGTTTCTAAGTCCCATTTCATGGGACTTTTAAGGTTGCAATTTTATGGATTCCCCCACTTTTTACGATAAATACAGATTGAAAAACA
>JAAWLV010000160.1 GCA_022798105.1 Hungatella sp. | reverse complement strand
CACCCCGAGTGTTTTCCGCTTTGGGCTCATCGGAACGTCTGGCATATCTGAACCCGGTCGGCACACAGCCTGACTCCCCTCGCTGGCCCCACGACAATCCCCGCCCCAACGTTACTCACTCAACAATACAGCAATAGGACGAATTTAACGTTCCTGTTTATCCATAAAAAAGCGAATGAATGCCGTGAAGAAGAGACCTGTTTTTAGAAGCTTCGTAACGTTTAGCTTTTCTAAACCCGGGTTTAAGTTAATGACATTGGTTCACTGGTACCCAGCGAACAGTAACTCGGACCGCCATTTGAAATCACCTGCGGTGACGGGCGGCCCGGATTCCAGCCATTATGTGCATTCTCCCAGCCGATCAGCGTCGTGATCGGCTGGGGTGTGAACTCAAATACGTTTCCAGACTGAATAGGAGCGGCCCTTTCCGGCCGCTCCTAGCTCTGCTTTTTCTACATCCCAATCAAATCAAACTGTTCAAATGAGACCACCACCCGATAATCGTTTCCGGGATTTTTGTACTTTATCTGCACGGATTTCAGCCGCTGGCTATAGTACCATCCTTCCTGCGCCTCCTCAAATTTTCTTCTGTGAAGGAAGTGAGGGATCGCCTTCTCATCTACAGTCACCCAGTAAGGAGACTTCTCCCTGTGAATCATGTCCACACACATATCCTTTACAGCAGTCTCGTAGTCCCCTTCCTGCTTAAAATCCAAAAAGGTCTTTTCGCCTGCCGTCATAGTTATGTAAGTCTTCAAATATCTGCCCTTCTCATAATCCATGGAAATGCCGTCATCCTCGTACAAAACAAAACTGCTGTCCCTGTCAGGCACACACAGAAGCGTGATTCCTTCCGCCTGCTGTGTCTTTAAATTGTCAATCTTATTCACAGCCATGGGAATGACAGCTCCTTCTTTTACATATAACGGAATGCTGTCAAGCTCTACCGGCACCTGGATTGTCTGCCCGCCCTCATAGGACTGTCTGGTATAAAAATCGTAGAACCGGTATCCTTTTGGCAGGTAAACCCTTCTCACCTTGGCTCCCTTCTCCACCACATTGGCTACCAGAAGAGAATCCCCAACCATGAAATCCACCCCCTCCTCATAGCAGTTATCATCTTCCTGGAAGGCGCTGCACATAGGCTCCATAATGGGAAGCCCCGTCTCATGGGCCCTCTCCGCCAGCGAATACAGATAAGGGCTTAACCGGTAACGGAATTCTATGGCATGACGGATAATATCTTTGCAGTCCCCGTACATCCACGGCTCTGTCACCGTGTTGTCTGTATTCGTCGAGTGGATAGAAAAACGCGGCTGGAAAATACCGTTCTGTATCCATCTGACAAACAGTTCCTTTTCCGGCGCCGGGCCGTAAAAACCTCCGATATCGCATCCCTGGTTTGCAACTCCCGAAAGCCCCATGCCTAAAATCGTCGCAATATTGTATTTTAAGGAGTCCCAGCATGTAAGATTATCTCCTGCCCAGGTCTGAGCATATCTCTGAATACCGCTGTGCCCGGAACGGCACACAATATAGGGGCGGGTATTATCAAATGTCTCATGGATCGCTTCATCTGTAATATGGCACATAATATTGGACATAACTGATTTCAGCTGGCCAATCGTCCCGCCTTTTCCCTCAAACTCACAGCGGCTGTCTTTATCCACCAGGCTGTCGTATTCACAGTTGTCATTCCAGACGGAACAGGTGCCGTACTCCAGCACATGTTCTTTCAAAAGCTGTTTCCAGCTGTCACGGACCGGCTGGCTGGTATAATCCACAAACACGCCTTTTCCGCCCCACCAGGTTCCCACAGCCGGCTCGCTGCCTGCAGCGGACTTAATAAACATGCCTTTTTCTTTCATCTCCTCAAGCATGGGATGAATCAGCAGAATACCCGGTTTCACGTTGGGGGTAACCGTAATCCCTCTGTCCGCCATCTTCTTAAAGAAATCTTTCGGGTCTTTAAACCGCTTTTTATTCCAGGTAAACACACACCTCTTGATCCCTTTATCCGTCTCAATGGTGCAGTACCCGGAAGACAGCTGGAAACCGTCAACAGGCATCTTCTCCTCTTTGGTAGTATCAATAAAATCTATAATTGCATCGTCGCAGTCTGCCTCCAGTTCCGGATAGTACATGGAAGATCCCAGATATCCCAGGGCATAACGAGGCAGCAGGGCGGATTTTCCGGTCAAATCCGTGTACCGCTCCACAACCTGCCGTACGGCAGGGCCTGCGATGAGAAACAAATCAATATCCCCTCCGTCGGTACGGTAGCGGCTGTGCATCTTCCAGTAATTGCTCTTTTCCCGCCCCATGTCAAAATCACACTCATAGGTATTGTGGTAAAAATAGCCTACAGCCTTTTTTGACTTCCGGTTCAGCTTAATATAAAACGGGATGTGTTTGTAGAGGGAATCCGTCTCTTTAGGGTTGTAACCCATGGCATCTTTCGGACTCATCCCCATAAATTTCTGGGCCTTGTTAAACTCACCGCTCTTCTCCCCGAAACCATAAAAGCAATCTTCCGGGCTAATCTCGCTGGTATGAATTCTCCTGCGGTTTGAGTCTTCCTGATAAGCCAAATCCACAATATCCGCGTGAAGCAGCGTACCTTCATTGTCATATACGCAGATGCGGAACGGTTCTTTTTCCACCACCACTTTTAAAGATTTCCCCTGTATGACCGCTGATTCTTTCCCATCCTTCAAAACAGCCTCTGACGGTTCCACCCGTTTTCGATAGTTTTTCAGGAAACCGTCCATCCGATCCTCCCAGGCCGTCATCACCAGGCTGTAGGACTCCTCGGCAAAATCCCCGTCAAACCCGGCACGAATCCGCAAAATAGAATCCGTGACAAACATCAGCCTAAGCTCCGCACCATCCGTAATAACCGAAAAGCCTTTCCCTATCCGGTCTACTGCCAAAACTCTGGTACAAATTCTCATCTCCATGCCTCCTCAAACAATTTGTCTATAAAACAATTATAGAGAAAAAATCCGTACAATACCAGAGAAATTTGCCGTTATTTTCAAATATTTAGTTTCTCCCGGGGATCCTCCGATACAACGCTGCCATGGCCAAAGCCAGGATAGCTGCCAGAAGGCAGATGCCACAGACTATCAGATTCTGCAACTTCATCTCACCGTTTCCGACGCCGGGTGCTCCCGGCATAAGGCCTCTTCCCAAGGGACCCTTTCCCTGCATGCCCGGTGTAGTCTCAGCCTCCATGTCTCCCCAAAAACCGCGCCCGCCTTCCTCAATGGCATCTTCTTCTATAAAGGCCTCCCGGGCCCTATCCTCCTCTGTCTGTCCTGCCTTTTTGCCTGATTCCGGATTCGTCCGCTGCTGTGTGGTTTTATCTGCCGGATGATCCGTTCTCTGCTCTGCCTCTTCTCCTGCTTCCCCACGGCCAAAGGACCGGTTCCTGCCCATAGTCCCCATAACGTCAATATCAATCCCCGCCCCGTCAATGAGGCTGGAAGAATCTTCCTTCTGTCCCTGGTCCGTAGAAGGAATGCTCCCGTCAAGCTGCCCCCGGATGCTCTCTGCCCGCAGCATCACTGTCTCATAAAGCATCCCGGCTCCCGCATTATACTCCTCCATGGAGTAAAAGGCTGTAGGATCCCTGTCCACCAATGGATCAATCTGACTCCTGACACGGTTATAGAATTCCTCAAATCCGCCCTGGCACACATACTCCTGTGCAAGCTGTCTCAGATATTCATGGTATCTGGCCAGATACGCTTCATCCTCCAGAAGGCCGTCGAAAAATTCTGTTCCCTCAAAAGGCGTGTCGATAGCGTCATTGACCGTTTCTGAAGCGCTGTTTCCCTGCCCCATCCCCATTCCTCCAAAGGAAAGGTTGTAATCCCAGGGCAGGATGTTCAGCCGTCCGCTGTCCTCATACAGATAGTAGTTGTGGGCCATCATTCCTGACAGGCTGTCCAGGTTGACAGAAAATACGTGGACTGCCATGTACTTCAGGAGATTATCCACGTCCATATACCGCTCCAGATCATTCCCCTGGCTTATGTTCTTCAAGGCCGTCACAACCCTGCGGTGATCCTTCTTTCCGGTGCTTGACACCTCCCCCTCCCATATGGTGGTGTAGCTGTCAAGGTCGTCGTCCGTATAATTCAGATTCGCCCCGCCACCGCCCATCAGGGGGCCGCGGCCCGGCATATCTCCCCATTCAGGGCGCCCCCCTGGGCCTGGGGTCTGTTCCCCGCCGGACGCTTCTTTCTCATTGGTCTCATCAGGCTTTTCTCCGTTATCCTGCATTGCCTCCGGATTGTCCGGCGGCATCCATGCAGCCGCTTTGCCGTCCTCACCTGCCCTCTCTCCAGGCTGTCCCGGCTCCCCGGCCCCGCCCGGGCCCATCCATCCGCTGTCCTCGCCGCCTTGTCCGAAACCGCCCTTCTCCCCGTCTCGTCCGCCTCCCATTCCCATGCCCTCGGGTTTGTACAGATTGCCGTCCGCTGTTTTGTAATTTCTCAGCTGAAAGCTGTCCTCCACAGCCTCCAAAGCCAGGTACACGCCCCAATACCGTCCGTTGACTGATATTTCCGCATAATTATACAGAGACGCATCCGCCCCCAGATACCGGTACATATCGTACACAAGGGCCTCCTTCATGTTGGTGGCGTCCGCGTAATTATTATTCAAAACCAGCTTATCCAGCCCGAAACATGTCTGGCCGTCCACATAGCGGTCAAACTCAATCTTAAAGCTGAATCTGTCCGTATCCGGATCGGCAGCGACCGATGTCAAACTGGTATTTCCCTTTGGCCGGATACCTGCATGATATATGGTCTCCCCATTTATGACCACGTCACAGGAATAATAATTCTCCTCCAGAGCATTGGCAAGCATATCCGCCCATTCATCTTCATCCATCCGTATATCTATCTCCATAATCCGGCTGGTGTCAAACAGTTCCGTCTCATACTGAAGAGCCACGACGCCCTCCCCGAAAGCCTCCGCCACCCGCTCAGGAAACAGCAATGCCAGCACGCACACCAGAACCGCGGCTGCCACGATCACACTGATAATCTTCGTAATATGTTTGTAGGCAACCATGACAGACCTCCTCTCTCAGGACATATACTCCCCGTTGTAGCTCACAAGGGTAACTTCGTTCACACCCTCAATGTCATTTAACCGGTTTACAAATGACGTCCCCGCGTCTTTCAGACGAACCTCCGCCGTCACCTCAATACCGGCTGCATTTACGGTCTTGGATTTCACCACAAACCGCTCCGCCCCGCTGCCTGCCAGGTGGTTTGCCTTCTCCTCCGCCTTCTCATCAATGCAGTTAAAAATAAGGATATAGGGATTGTCATGAATCCTGCGGTTGGCAAAGAGAATCAGAATCACCCCGATGATCACGGAGCCGATAACCGCCAGGGGAATCATCCCCGCGCCGATGACGATACCCACCGCAATAGCCCAAAACAGGTACACGATCTCCACAGGCTCCTTAATAGCCGCCCGGAAACGGACGATGGACAGCGCGCCCACCATACCGAGAGACAGCACCACATTGGAGGTTACCGCCATGATCACCAGGGTAGTCACAAGAGACAGGCCTACAAGGGTCATGGCAAATCCTGTAGAATACATAACACCATTAAACGTCTTCTTATACACCACAAAAATAAACAGCCCGATTACCAGGGCAAACAACATGCCGATCAGCGTGTCAACCGCCGAAAATTCCGTTACATTCTCCAAAAAACTGGATTTAAAAACATCATTAAACGTCACTTTCTTTATCCTCCTTTTTTTCCTTATAACTTCTCGGAATCTTCAGCCCTTATTTCATGGGGCTTTCAGAACCTATTTTTCAAAAATCACCCACTTTTTTCTCTAAAACACTTGACAAACCA
>JAAWLV010000159.1 GCA_022798105.1 Hungatella sp. | reverse complement strand
GAATGTTTGGCATATCTGAACACGGACGGGACATCCCTCCTTCTCTGCCTGGTCCGCGACAATCCCCGCCCCAACTTTGCTCACTCAATTAAACAGCAAATTCATTATTTTACCACTTTGCGCAAGAAATCGTCCTTAAGTTAATGACATTGCCTGTGAACAGTACCTAAATTTCTGTTCTTTTGCAACAATTACTAACTCTTTTCAGTTTAAAGTAATTTTTTATCTCACGCAACAACCCCTCTTCTTCATATAATGCACCATATCGTTTGCATAAAGCAATGAAACAGAAAGGAACGCTTATGTATATTGATAAGGACAGATTAACTCTCTCCCGCTCAAATTCAGAATCAGTCAGCGCAGCACAGCTGCCGGAAACCCCGCCTCCTGCTTCGGTTGATTCATCTGCCGGCAATTCTCCGGGATTCGCTCCTATTTCCCCGGATACTCCTTCATGGGGACCGCCTCCAGGCGACGATTCCCCAGGCTTTGCCCCCATTTCCCCGGATACTCCCTCATGGGGACCGCCTCCAGGCGATGACTCTCCCGGCTTTGCCCCTATTTCCCCGGATACTCCCTCATGGGGACCGCCTCCAGGCGACGATTCTCCCGGCTTTGCCCCTATCTCCCCGGATACTCCCTCATGGGGACCGCCTCCAGGCTCATCATGCAATCCCTCATGGGGCTGCGGGATTATAGGGGGAGGTTCCATTATCATTACTCCCGGCCAAAATCCCGGAAACCGTTCCGCCAGCATCCGCTTCCTTCACGCAGCTTCCAATCAGCCGGCTGTTGATGTAAGCCTTGGTGGTCAAATGGTTATCCGCAATATGCAGTACGGCAATTCCACTCCCTACTATGTGGACAGGGGAAGCCAAAGCACCCTGGTAACCGTCACCAATGCCCAGACCGGCCAAACGCTGTACCGGAGATATATTAACTTCGCCAACCAGACCGCTTACACGGTGTCCATCATCAACGACGGCTCGGGCATTTCACTTTTTACTTTAACCGACATGCCCTGCAATTACAGAAACTCCGGCTGTCTCCGGGCAGTAAATCTTTCCTCCAACAGCGGTCCTGTAGATATCTTCCTGTCCGGCTACGGGCGAATCTTCCAGAGAGTCGGCCGGTTTGATTCCACCGGATATTTAAGTATCAATCAGGGAACCTACCGCGCCTCGGTATCAGAAGCCCTGCCCTGTACTTCAAACAGTTCGGTCATCGTTGCCAACGACTACGCAGAGTGTAATAATACCCGCATTGCAATTATGGATACCACCACATTTAATCTGATGAACACAGTAAGCTACACCCTCTATATTATCGGTATGGCTTATCAGTTCCCTGCTTTACAGATTCTTCCTCTTGAAAGCGATCTGGTTTATTAACACGATTGTCTGCCAAATATATGCCTGCCCCATAAAAGGCCGGTTCCCTCTGTCGGAACCGGCCTTTCGCTACACAGTGCCCAAAGCCTGATCTGCAAGCTCCCCCACACTTTTTAAAATTTCTTCCGCCTTCTCCATCATCTTCATGCTGTCCCGGTTTTTGGCATTTCTCTCCTGGTAAAACAGCCCCGGATTGTCGCCGGTCAGAACCTTTAACTCCCCTTTGTATTTGGAAAGTATCTGAGGAAGTTTCTCCGTATTCAGCCTTGCCTTCGGATACAGCGTCATGCGTATTTCCTGCCGGTTAATATTCACCTCCGTCATATAAGCCTGATGGGCCAGAGCTTTCAGATATGCCACTTTTACAAGATTTTCCACTGCCTTTGGCAGCTCTCCAAACCTGTCAATCAGCTCATCCTGCATATCCATATATTCTTCCTCATTCTCAATGATGGAAATCCGCTTATAAATGTCCAGCTTCTGGTATTCATTCTTGATATATCCGGCAGGGATGTAAGCATTGATATCGCAGTCCACCACAGTCTGAAAGTCTTCTTCCTCGGTCCTCTTTCCTTTCAGCGCCTGTACGGCCTGATTTAACAGCTTACAGTATAAATCATACCCCACAGCCTCCATATGCCCGTGCTGTTCCGCGCCAAGCACATTGCCTGCGCCGCGGATCTCCAAATCGCGCATGGCAATTTTGATTCCCGATCCCAACTCCGTAAATTCCCTTATGGCCTGAAGCCGTTTTTCCGCCACCTCTTTTAACATCTTATCTCGTTTGTACATCAAGAATGCGTAGGAAACCCGGTTGGAACGCCCGACTCTGCCGCGCAGCTGGTACAGCTGTGACAATCCCATGTGATCCGCATCATGGATGATCATCGTGTTGGCATTGGGAATATCCAGCCCAGTCTCAATGATAGTTGTGGACACCAGCACATCAATATCCCCGTTGACAAAGTCAAACATAATTTTTTCCAGCTGGCGCTCCTGCATCTGCCCATGAGCAAACACAACCGACGCTTCCGGCACCAGCTGAGCCACATGGCCAGCCACCTCATCAATGTCGTGTACCCGGTTGTATACATAATATACCTGTCCGTTTCTGGCCAGTTCCCGATTGATGGCCTCCCTAACCATCTCATCATTATACTCCATCACATATGTCTGAATGGGAACCCTGTCCACCGGCGGCTCTTCCAAAACACTCATATCCCGAATCCCTACCAGGCTCATATGAAGCGTTCGGGGAATAGGCGTGGCAGTCAATGTCAATACGTCAATATTTTCTTTTAACTGCTTGATCTTCTCCTTGTGAGCCACGCCAAACCGCTGCTCCTCATCTATAATCAATAATCCCAAGTCTTTAAAAACCACATCCTTGGACAGCACCCGGTGTGTCCCGATAACCACGTCTACCAGGCCTTTTTTCAAGTCTGTCAGAGTTTTCTTCTGCTGTGCGCTGCTTCTGAACCTTGACATCAGATCCACCCGCACGGGAAAATCTTTCATTCTCTGGACAAATGTATTGTAATGCTGCTGTGCCAGGATCGTGGTTGGAACCAGATAAACCACCTGTTTGCTGTCTTGTATGGCCTTAAATGCTGCCCGCAGGGCAATCTCTGTCTTTCCGTACCCCACATCCCCGCAGATCAGCCTATCCATGATCTTGCGGCTCTCCATATCCCTCTTTGTGGCTTCGATGGCTTCAAACTGATCCTCTGTCTCTTCATAGGGAAATAATTCCTCAAATTCCCGCTGCCACACGGAATCTTCGCTGTAACAGAACCCTTCCGTCTCCTGCCGGGCGGCGTACAGTTCCACCAGCTCTTTGGCTATCTGTTTTACAGCTCCCTTTACCTTTGCCTTGGTTCTCTTCCACTGCTCGCCCCCCAGCTTATTCAGCTTGGGCGCCTTGGCTTCCGCTCCTGCATACTTCTGGATCCCGTCTAACCTGGTCGCCGGCAGATACAGATTTCCTCCGTCCGCATACTCTACTTTTAAATAGTCTTTTACAATGTGATCCTGCTCTATCTTTTCGATTCCCCGGTAGATTCCCAGACCATGTTCTTCATGAACTACGTAATCACCCACAGACAGTTCGGAAAAGCTCTGGATCTTTTTCCCCTCATAGGAAATTTTTTTCCGTTTCTTTTTCTTCCTGGCTACCCCGAACATGTCCCCCTCGGTAATAACCACAAACTTTATCTGAGGATACTCGAACCCCCGGTGCAGATTGCCGTAAGTCACCAGTATCTCTCCCGGCCCTACCCGGCCCTCTTCCCCGTCCGGGCAAAATGCGCTCAACTCATATTCTCTCAGGTCTCCGGCCAGACGGCTGGCCCTGGTGTGGGATCCGGAAAGCAGGACTACCCTGTAGTTCTCCTTTTTCCACTTTTTCAGATCCTTAATCAGCAATTCAAATCCGTTTTGGTAAGAGTTAATATTTTTTGCCTGAATGCTGCAGCGCTTCTCCACTGTCATTCCCGGCAGGCGCTGCTCCAGCCCGGTTACCATAACTGTACGGGGAGTCTGGAGCCTGATCAGCGTTTCATTTACTGTATACAGAAGGGCGGTCTGTTCCGGCAAAAGATACCCCTTCTCTAACCGCGAAACCATACTTTCCCTAAATTCTGTTTCTACAGTCTCTCCCTTCTCCCTCAATCTGGCCGGTTCATCCAAAAAGATCGCTGTCTCGTTTTCCTTAAAATACTGCTGAAACGATACGGTCTCATCACAGAAATACGTCAGATAACTGTCCAGTCCGCTGCTGTTGTACCCATCCTCCAGTCCCTGTACAAACTCTTTTATGATTGAGGAGATTCGGTGGGCCTCCTCTGTTTTCATCTGCTCTCTCAGAATTTTTTCCTGTTTAAGGCCTGCCTCTCTGACACGTTCTATGCCATTTTCCACCTGCTGCCTTTTTAAGACCTGTTCTGAAGCCGGATACAAAACCGCATGGTCTACCTGCTCCACAGATCTTTGACTTTCTAAGTCAAAGGTTCGGATGGAATCCACCTCATCATCCCACAGTTCAATCCTGAACGGAAGCTCCTCTGTCAGGGGAAACACATCAATAATCCCGCCCCGTATGGAAAATTGTCCCATACCGTCTACCTGGGCCATACGCTCATATCCCAGTGTTACCAGATGCCGTTTCCACTGCTCCACATTGATAGACTCTCCTTCCCGCACAGTGAGAATTTGTTCTTTTATGGCTGAAAGGGGAAGAAGATGATCCATAAGCCCGTCCAACGTAGTTACCACCACACCGCCGTCATCTTCAATCAGATGCTTCAGAACCTGTATCCTCTGCTTTGTCAGCAGATTCCCATGAATGTCCGCAGTATAAAACAGCAGGTCTCTGGAAGGATACAGCCACACGGAATCCTGAAAACAGCGGAAATCCTCATAGATCTCTTTTGCCCGGGACTCATCATAGGTAACTACCAGCTTCCACCGATAAGTTTCGCCCGCTTCCTGCATCAGATGAACCTTCTGGGAATCCACACAACCGCTTATCTGAACAGGCCCTTTTTTGCGGTTCAAATCGTGATTCATCTCTTCATACTCCGCCAACTCTGTCAGCGGGTTTACAAATACCCTGCTCATGTGTCCCCCTTTCCCGCTTCTATGCTTCCTCTGTCTTCCGCTTTCCGTTATAATGATTCATCGCCGGATCCATCCCCTGGCCTATAACCATGGCCGCAGCGTCCGCAGCGTCCCGATATGCTTTGTCCATCAGCTCCTGCTCGCCTTTAGAAAAACGGCTCAGCACATAATCAGCCAGATCCATCTGCCTGGGCTTATCTCCGATCCCTACCTTTATTCTTGGAAATTCCTGAGTTCCCAGGTGGGCTATAATATTTTTAATTCCATTATGCCCCCCTGCGCTCCCTTTCTTGCGAATCCGCAGCTGCCCCGGTTCTAAACTGATATCATCATATATAATCATTATATTTTCTTTTTCTACTTTATAATAATCCGCTGCCCCACGGATGCTTTCTCCGCTTAAATTCATAAACGTCTGGGGTTTGAGCAGGACAATTTTATGCCCCTCTAAAATCCCCCGCCCGCAAAGGGCTTTATGTTTCTTTTCCTCCACGCATACACCCATACGGTCTGCCAGAATGTCTATAACGCAAAATCCTACATTATGCCTTGTACTCTCATACTGCTTTCCCGGATTTCCAAGTCCTGCTATAATATACATAGTTTCTTTACTCCTTATTCAAATCAGAGATAAATCATGACTGAATTGAGATGAAAATAAGTTAAATGGTTAGATAAATTTTTTAAACAGCGCTTTAAGCGTTATCAGATACAGAATAGGGGGATGCGGGTAGGCATGGTTATTCTGGCTGATAACGCTTAGTTGGTTGTTTTATCATAGCAGATTTGGGGGGAGATGTAAAGGGGAGATGTTTATTAGTTGCTGTTTACCCTCTGTTACTATTCACCGCCCAAGGGGCCCAACCACCAGCTCAGCTGGTGGAATGGGAAAGCCCCCCTGGGGCAAAACCTTTGCGTTTCCGCCTAAAGGCGGTCTAACA
>JAAWLV010000158.1 GCA_022798105.1 Hungatella sp. | reverse complement strand
GCCCTATCGAAAACGCCTTGCGTGAGCAAATGTTGGTCAGCGAATTCTGGTTTTGCCAGGGAGGGAAGGCAGGCTGTGTGCCGGGCGGGTGAATATATGTCGTGAAGATGAGACCAGGAAAACAGGAGGGCCACACCCCGACTGGTTTCCGCTTTAAGGGCTCATCGGAATGTTTGGCATATCTGAACACGAACGGCACACAGCCTGCCTTCCCTCCCTGGCCCCGCGACCAAATCCGCCCCATTCGCTCACTCAATTAAACAGCCATAGGACGAATTTAAAGTTCCGTTTTATCCAGCTCAAGGCGAATGAATGCCGTGAAAAAGAGACCTGTTTTTAGGGGCTTCGTAACGTTTAGCATTTCTAACCCCGGGCTTAAGTTAATGACATTAGTTCACAGGAGGCCCCCATGGAGCAGAATTTATCCCAATACAAAATATTTTACGAGGTTGCCAAAACCGGCAACATCTCCAAAGCAGCCAAAGATCTTTATATCAGCCAGCCGGCCATCAGCAAAGCCATCAGCAAGCTGGAGGACAGCTTGGACACCGTGCTCTTTACAAGAAACTCCAGAGGCGTTCTTCTGACTGAGGAGGGACGCATCCTTTTTGAGCACACCCGCAGGGCTTTTGAGGAGCTTCACAACGGAGAAGCCGAATTAAAGCGGGCCAGGCAGTTTCATATGGGCCATATCCATATAGGAGTAAGCAATACGCTGTGCCGCTATATCATGATCTCTTACCTGAAAGACTTTATTGTCCGGTATCCCCATGTAAAGATCACCATTGACAGCCAGTCCACCACCCACACCATGTCCATGCTGGAACAGCAGAAGATTGATTTGGGGCTGGTGGCCGAACCCCGCCCCCAGAAAAACCTGGTATTCATCCCCCTGATGGAGATTGAAGACATCTTTGCCGCCTCCCCCGCCTACCTGGACAACCTAAGACTCCGGGAGGGGAAGGATGTAGATGTGTTCCAGGCAGGCAACATCATGCTGCTTGATCACGCCAACGTGACCAGGCGCTATATTGACGACTACATGACAGCCAACCGCATTTGCGCCAACAATCTATTAGAAGTCACCACCATGGATCTGCTCATTGAATTTGCCCGGATCGGGCTTGGGATCGGAAGCGTAATTAAAGAGTTTGTGAAAGAAGATCTCCAAAGCGGACGGCTGGTACAGGTAGAGCTTGGAACCCCTATCCGCAAAAGAACGGTTGGATTTGCCTATTTTTCCAACCGTCTTTCAAGCACACTGAACATGTTTCTCGATTTTTGCCGCCGCTCCCCCCTTCCGGAGGATCCCGGGGCGCCCCGGGCCCCCTAAAGGCCCGGCTTTATGAACCGGAAAAAATCCCTCTCAGGGTTTCCTTTAACCGGTTAATCTCTATGGGTTTTCCCAGATGGCCGTCCATCCCCGCTTTCATGGCCCGTTTCCGGTCCTCGTCAAATGCGTTGGCCGTCATGGCGATTATCGGAACGGCGGACAGTTCCCGGTTCTCAAGGGCCCGGATCCGTCTGGCCGCCTCATATCCGTCCATAACAGGCATCTGGATATCCATCAGGATAACGTCGTAGGTTCCCGGAAGGGATGTCTCCAGCTTCTCCACCGCCTTTGTCCCGTCGTCCGCCACGTCAACCACAAATCCCGCCTCCTCCAGGATCGTCACCGCGATCTCCTGGTTCAGTTCATTGTCCTCCGCCAGAAGGATCCTCTTTCCCTTAAAGACAGACTCACCAAGCCTCCATTCCGGCACCTCTTCACCCCGGTCCGCCGGCCTGTCCGGCTTAAAATCTGTCTCCTCTTTGCCGGAGCCCTGAGACAGCCGGAAGGTAAACGAGATGGCAAACTCGCTGCCCACCCCCGCCTGACTCTTCACAGAGATGGTGCCCTTCATCATATCCACAAGATTCTTTGTGATAGTCATTCCCAGTCCCGTCCCCTGGATACCGCTGACCGTGGACGTCTTCTCCCTCTCAAAGGGTTCAAAAATCCGTTTCACGAATTCCGGGCTCATTCCGATCCCCGTATCCCTAATCCGAAACTGGCAGAATGCAAATCCCTCTGCCGCCGGTTTTTCCGACACCGTGACCTCTATCGTTCCCCCGGGCGGGGTAAATTTCAGGGCATTGCTCACCACATTCAGAAGGATCTGGTTGAGCCTTAGCTTATCGCAGATTACCATTCCGTGTGTCAGCTCCGACGTGTCCACGAGAAACTCCATCTGCTTTGCCCGGGCATCCTCCTGAATGATCGTCTTCAAATCCCTCAGGACGCCGAAAAGATCGCACTCCGCCTCCTCAATCTTCACCTTGCCGCTTTCGATTCGGCTCATGTCAAGGACATCGTTGATCAGGGACAGCAGATGGTTGCTGGACGTCATGATCTTGGATAAGTAGTCTTTCACCTGCTCCCTGCTGTCAATATGGGTGGCTGCCAGGGCTGTAAAACCGATAATGGCATTCATGGGCGTCCGTATATCGTGGGACATATTATTGAGAAATGTGGTCTTGGCCCGGTTGGACTGCTGTGCCTGTTCCAGGGCCTCCTCCAAAAGCTTTCTCTGCCGCTCAAGCTGTGCGTCCTTGTGCTTCTGGGCCGTAATGTCCATCACCATGCCCACAAACGTCACCGGCGTGCCGTCGCTTCTTCTGAAGGGCTTTCCGATGGAGTGGAACCAGAGGTAGCCTCTGTCTTTTGTCAGAAGCCGGTATTCCACGTCGTATACTTTTCTCCCGCTATAGTCGGCAATGGTGGTGTAAAATTCATCCAGCACCCGCTCTTTGTCCTCCTGGTGGAGCAACTCAGACCAGGATTCCAGCACATTGGGAAAATCCTTAAACCCTTCATAACCCAGCATCCGTCTGAATTCATCGCTCCAGAAGACTTTCTCCATCTGCCCCTGCTTGTTAAACTCCACGGTCCACATGCCGGAACCCAGCATTTCGTAGACCGTGTTCAGGGTTATGGTTTTATGCTCCAGCTTTTCCAGGGCCCGGATCTTCTCGCGCACAATCTCCTCAACTTCCAGAGCCCTCTGCCTTTCCAGGTACCGCCCGGTGCCGTCCTCCACAAACACATAGAGAACATCCCCGTCCCCGTCCAAATGCACCAGCTGCCCGTAGGCCTCCATGCGGCGGACGCTGCCGTCCCTGCGCAGGATCCGGTATCTGACAGGTTCCCGATTCCCGCTCTGTACCGCCAGACATCTCATGTTCTTCTCTGTCTCTTCCAGATCGTCCGGGTGGATCAGCCCGGGAAATGTAAACCCCGTATGGACTTTCAATTCCTCCAGGCTGCTGCACCCGTACATTCCCGCCAGGGCTGCGTTTGCGTAAACCAGCTCTTCCCGCCCGCCGGCCTGACAGACAAAAAAGCCTCCCGGCATCCCGCCGGTAATCTGCTCGATAATGGGAAATGCTTCCTCCAGGCCCGCCGGAAGGCCCTTTTTGCTTTTATCCTTCATATCCCGACGGATTATTTTTCTGCCATCTCCAGGAATCCTGGCACATCTCCTTAATTCCCCGCTTCGCTACCCAGCCAAGCTCTTCCTTTGCCTTGGACGGATCCGCGTAGCAGGCCGGCACATCTCCGGCTCTCCTGTCCTTAAATACGTAGTTGATCTTTAATTCGTTGACCTCCTCAAAGGCATTGATCACATCCAGAACGCTGTAGCCCGTTCCTGTTCCCAGGTTGTAGATCCACACGCCGCCCTCGCTCTTCTCCAGCTTCTGAAGCGCCTTCACGTGGCCGTCTGCCAGATCCACCACATGGATGTAATCCCTTACGCAGGTTCCGTCCGGAGTGTCGTAGTCATTGCCGAAGACTCCCAGACACACCAGCTTGCCCACCGCCACCTGGGTAATGTAGGGAAGGAGATTGTTGGGGATCCCTTTGGGATTCTCGCCGATTCTTCCGGTCTCGTGGGCGCCGATGGGATTGAAATAACGAAGGAGCATAATCTGCCACTCCGGATCCGCCGTGTGAAGATCCGTCAAAACCTGCTCCAGCATCCCCTTGGTCCGGCCGTAAGGATTGGTAATCTCTCCCTTGGGGCACTCTTCGGTAATAGGAACAAAGGCCGGGTTGCCGTAAACCGTGGCCGATGAGCTGAACACAATGCTCTTAACTTCGTGCTTCCTCATCTCGTCGCACAAAATCAAAGTGCCGGTAATATTGTTGTGATAATATTCCAGAGGCTTGTAGACCGACTCACCCACCGCTTTCAGACCTGCAAAATGGATCACCGACTCGATCTTCTCATTGTCAAACACTTTTTTTACTGCCGGCTGATCCAGAAGATCCACCTCATAGAAGGTCACTTTCTTTCCCGTGATCTCCTCCACCCGGTTTACGGATTCTTTGCAGGAATTGCACAGGTTGTCTAAAATGACCACGTCGTAGCCTGCGTTCAAAAGTTCCACACATGTGTGGCTTCCGATATATCCGGCGCCACCTGTTACCAAGATTGCCATATGATTTCCCTCCGTTCTGGTATTTCTAAAATCCAAAAATGCTTTCCCCTCTATTATAAAGGGGAAAGCACCGAAATACAATGATATTTTGTACGCTTCACCTGTAATTATTTACAGATTGTTACTGTTCACAGGTACCCCGTGAACGTAACCGCAGGTTTGCTGCTGTTTACTTGCACAGTTTCTTAAACTCATCAGCCACAAACTGAACCTGGGTTCCCACAATAACCTGAACCGATGTCTTGCCCGGACGGATGATTCCCGCAATACCCGCGGACTTGATCTTCTTCTCATCCACAGCCGTGTAATCCTTTACCTCCAGACGAAGCCTTGTAATACAGTTGTCAATGGAAGTTACATTGGCAGCGCCGCCTACGCCCTCCAGAATAATCGCCGCAACCTCGGTGAAGTTGTTGTTGGCCAGAACTACGGACGTCTCGTCGTCGTCGTCCTCGCGGCCGGGAGTCTTCAGGTTGAACTTGGTGATAACAAATCTGAACACAACGTAGTAAACAACGCCTACCGCCAGGCCGATGGGAATCAGAAGCCATGGGTTCTGAGCCAGAGGCGTGAAGGAGCTGAGCACCATGTCAACCGCACCGCCGGAGAAAGAGAATCCCGCGCGGATGGGAAGGGCCACGGTGATGCCTGCCGTGATGCCTGCCAGGAGGGCATGAACCACATAAAGACCGGGAGCCAGGAACATAAACGCAAACTCGATGGGCTCTGTAACACCTGTGAAGAAGGAACAGAATGCCGCAGATACCAAAAGACCGTAAGCGATCTGCTTCTTCTCCGGTTTCGCCGTGTGGTACATAGCCAGACATGCTGCCGGAAGTCCGAACATCATGAAGGGGAAGAAACCTGTCATGTACATACCGGTCTGTCCCAGAACGCCGGTGTTCCCCCAGAAATTACCCAGGTCGTTGATACCGGCCACGTCAAACCAGAACACGGAGTTGAGGGCATGGTGAAGACCGAAGGGAATCAGCAGACGGTTGAAGAACGCGTAGATTCCTGCGCCCAGAGCGCCCATACCGATAAATGCCGTACCCATAGCTACCAGTGCGCCGTAAACGATGGGCCATACAAAGAACAGAACCAGAGCCGCCGCGATGGAGTAGAGAGCCGTAAAGATGGCTACCGCTCTCCTGCCGCTGAAGAATGCCAGGGCGTCGGGAAGCTTCACGGTCTTGTACTTGTTGTAGCAGGTTGCACCGATAAGACCGGAGATGATACCTACAAACTGGTTCACGATCTTGCCGAATGCCGGATCAGCCTCTTTGCCTGTGATGCCTGCAACGGTTCCGCTGCTCAAAAGGGTTGTGATCATGTACATGGATACCAGTCCTGCCAGTCCTGCCGCGCCGTCGTTGTCGTCCGACATGCCTACCGCCACACCGATGGCGAACAGCCATGACATGTTGTCAATCAATGCACCGCCTGCTTTGATCAGAAACAGACCTACACTGTAGAGAAATCCTCCTGCCGTAAAGCCCTGAACCTCGCCTGCCATGGCGGCCGGCGCCAGTATGTAGCCGATACCCATGAGAATACCGCATATGGGCAGACACGCTACGGGAAGCATCAGCGCTTTTCCAAGTTTCTGGAAATACTTCATCATAATAAAAACTCCTTTCTTCCGGTTAAAGGCCGGTTACCTCA
>JAAWLV010000157.1 GCA_022798105.1 Hungatella sp. | reverse complement strand
GCCGTGGAGATGAGACCAGGAAAACAGGAGGGCCTCACCCCGAGTGTTTTCCGCTTTGGGCTCATCGGAACGTCTGGCATATCTGAACCCGGTCGGCACCATGCCTCCCTCCCCTCGCTGGCCCCACGACAATCTCCGCCCCAACGTTACTCACTCAATAATACAGCAATAGGACGAATTTAAAGTTCCCTACCCCCGGGCTGTGGCGATAGGGAATATGCAGTTACGTTCACAGGGTATCTGTGAGCCGTAACAGTTCCCGCAAAATATCTTCCGGCGATTTTCCGTCCGCGTCTACGACGAAATCGGCGGCTTCCTCATAGAGGGGGCCCCGGCAGGACAGCAAAGCATCCACCCGGCCTCTCACATCCTCCCCCTGAAGAAGGGGACGGGACGTATCGCCCTTTAACCGCCTTAAAACCGTATCCGTCTGCACCCGGAGGTACGCCACCTTTCCCGCCTGCTTTAAAAGTTTCCGGTTTTCGTCCCTTAAGGGAAGGCCGCCGCCTGCGGACAAAACCCACTGCTCCTGGTCAGTCCAGCGCGTCTGCAGAAGCTTTGTCTCAAGTTCCCGAAACCGCGGCTCCCCAAACTCCTCAAAAATCCGGCTGACAGTCATGCCCTCCTGCTTTTCGATAAGCTGGTCCGTGTCAAAAAAAGGGATGGCAAGCCTTTTTGCCAGCCGTTTTCCCACGGTGGTCTTTCCCGCTCCCATAAACCCAATCAGAATAATCCGGTTCATTTATCTTCGCCCTGCCCTTTCAACGCCTTTCTCATCAGCTGTCCGGCCTTTTCTATAACTTCTTTCGGCACCGTCACCTCGGGATTCCACAGCTCAAAGGCCGCCGCACCCTGGTACAAAAGCATACTAAGGCCGCCTGCCGCCTGTCCGCCTGCCGCCTCCACCATGGCCGAAAACTTAGTCCGTGCAGGAGTGTAGATCACGTCTATGGCTTTTGTGATGCCTTTATAAAAGTCCGCATCCTCCACAGGCGCCGCGTCGTTGCGGGGATACATGCCCACGCTGGTGGTCTGGACGGCCTGCCGCTTTCCGTGCGGCAGCGCTTTATACTCCTCCAGGGACATGGCCCTTATAAAGTCTCTCCCAAAATGCTCATTGAACTCCCGGGCTAAAGCAGCCGCCCGGTCTCTGCTTCGGTTCAGCACAATCACGGATCCGGCATGCCCGCTTCCCAGCACAAAGGCCGCCGCTTTGGCAGCGCCGCCGGCCCCGATTATGAGCCAGTCCTGCCCCTCTATGTCCATGCCCTCATCCTTCATGGCCCTTAAAAGGCCCGGGGCGTCCGTATTGTACCCTTTATATCCGCCCTCCGCCCTGACCAGGGTGTTGACGGCCCCTATGGCTTTTGCTCCGGGGTCAAGCTCTCTCACAAAGGGAATCACGGCCTGCTTGTGGGGAACTGTCACATTCATCCCTGCCAGATTCACGGCCCAGGCTCCCCTTACGGCGGATTCCACATCTTCCGGCCGCACTTTTAAAGGCACATAGGCAAAGTCGATTCCCAGCTCCTGTGCAAAAAAATTGTGCATCAACGGCGACAGAGAGTGCTCCACCGGGTACGCCATCACCCCGCATACCTTTGCGCCTGCGCTTATATGCATGGTATTCCCTCTTTTCTGCATTTTTTCCTGTAAAACCAGAGAATCAGCTTCTCCGGATAGCGCTTAAGCACAATCTGGATCTCCTCCCTGGGATTTATGGGTTTTGTCAGGTAGCTGTCAATTCCCGACCGGTTGGCCCCCCAGATATCCGTAAACAGCTGATCTCCCACAAAGATCGTGTTGCGGGGGCCTGTCCCCATCAGCTTCATGGCTTTAAAATACCCTTTCACCGACGGCTTGCCCCCTTTATAAATATACTTCGTTCCCACCGCCCCGGCAAACGCTGCCACCCGCGGCTTTCGGTTGTTGGATAAAAGGCATGTCTCCATGCCCATATCACGGAACGTTTCAAACAGCCTTTTTGCCCTGGTATCGGCAGGCTCATCATGGGGAACCAGGGTGTTATCCACGTCAAAGATAACCCCCCGGATCCCCTTCTCATATAACTCCCTGTAAGGGATTTCATAAGCGGAATTAACATAATGGTTCGGGTAAAATAGTTCAAACATACAACCTGCCTACTTCTTTAATAGTTTTCCCAGCTCCTCCATAAACGTATTCACATCTTTAAATTCCCGGTACACAGACGCGAACCTTACATAAGCCACCTCATCCAGTTCTTTCAGGCTCTCCATCACCAGTTCGCCGATAACGGCGGTGGAAACCTCCCGCTCCTCCAGATTAAAAATCCTGTTTTCGATGTCGTCAATCATGGAATCGATCTGCTGGGTGGAAACCGGCCTTTTGTGGCAGGAGCGGATCACGCCCGATTCGATCTTGGAGCGGTCGAACGTCTCTCTGGAATTGTCCTTTTTAATTACCATAAGGGGCATGGTCTCCAGCTTCTCGTAGGTGGTAAACCGCTTTCCGCACCGCTCGCACTGGCGCCGTCTCCGGATCGAACAATTGTCATCGGCAGGCCTTGAATCAATTACTTTCGTATCATCTTCATTGCAATAAGGACATTTCATTGGTATTACCTCCCCGGTTATTTCCTGGTGAGTTATCTCCCAGTCCTCTTCATTTTACCCTAATATCTGAAAACCTGCAAGAAAAGATTACATTTTCTTACATTTTTCTTACACCTTGCAGGCAGCCTCCACATCCTTTTTCTTCACATCCACCAGAATAATGTCATCGCCCACCTGGCATATATCCTTAAAGGGGATCACATACTCCTTCTCCCTTCCAAGGAAACCGCAGAAGCTTCCCGGCCCCGGCACGATAATCGCCACCATACACCCGTTATTCATGTCAAAGTCCACATCGCCCACAAACCCCAGCCTCTTACAGTCCTCCGCATTGATTACTTCTTTTTGCTTTAACTCGGAAATCCTCACCGCAAACCTCACTGCCTTTTAGTGTAAATCTATGCGGATTTTTCCCTGTCCTATACCCGGTATTTCAGATCCAGGCAAAAACTGTCCTGCCTCTTACATACCAATCCGGCTTTTTTCAGGTTCCGCCGGCCAAAGCTGAGTTCTGACTTTGGGCCGGCGGGCAATTGACAAACTAGTGCAACGATGTACTAGACGGCGTCTTTTCAGACAGCCGGATTTAATACAGGGGAACCACGGCTCCCTCATAAGTGCTCTCGATAAACGCCTTCACCTGGTCACTCTCCAGCGCCTCGATGAGGGCCTTGACAGCCTCGTCGTTCTCCTTCCCCTCCTGCACCGCAATTACATTGCCGTAAGTGGTGGCTGCAATGGACTGGGAGTCTTCCACCGCCAGGGCGTCGGATACCTTGAACCCTGCGTCAATGGCATAGTTTCCGTTGATTACGGCCACATCCACGTCGTCGATGGAGCGGGGGATCTGGGCGGCCTCAACCTCGTACAGCTTAATGTTCTTCGGATTCTCCACAATATCGTTTTTGGTGGCTGTCAGCCCGGCGCCGTCTTTCAGCTTAATAAGCCCCTGTGCCTCCAGAAGAAGAAGGGCTCTGGCCTCGTTGCTGGTGTCGTTGGGAACTGCTACCGTAGCCCCGTCTGCCAGCTCTTCCAGGGATTTGGTCTTCCCGGCGTAGATGCCGAAAGGCTCATAGTGGATGGCTGCGGCTGACACCAGTTTGGTGCCGTTTTCTTCGTTAAAGGATTCCAGGTAGGGAAGGTGCTGGAAATAGTTGGCATCCAGATCCCCTGATTCCAGGGCCAGGTTTGGCTGAATGTAGTCCACATACTCCTTAATATCCAGCTCATACCCTTTTTCGGCCAGAACATCCCCGGCCGCTCTTAAAATCTCTGCGTGGGGCGCAGGGCTGGCGCCGATGATGATCTTTTTTACCTCACCCGCCGGCGCGGCGGCCTCTGTAGTCTCCTCATTGCCGGCCTCAGGTGCTGCTGTGGTTTCCCCGCCGGCAGTTGCCGTGGTCTGGGTCCCTTGAGTCTCTGCACCGCCGTTTCCGGAACATCCTGCCAGACTTCCCGCAAGCAGCGCCGCGGCTGCAAGCAAACATATTGATTTTCTCATAATCGTTCTCTCCTCTTTTTTATTATTTATTACAAAGGCATGAAAACCTCTATAATCCATCTGACTACCGGGTTAAACCTAGCGGATTCGCTTGTCCCCTTTTCTGGACATCCGCATGCCGGCTTCCTGTATAATCTGCACCATCACCACTAAAAGCACCACGGACACCCACATAAGGCCTGCCTCATACCGGTAGTAGCCGTAGTTGATGGCAATGGCTCCCACACCGCCGCCGCCCACAAATCCCGCCATGGCGGAGTAGCTTAAGATGGTGGTGACCGCCAGCGCCCCGCCCACCAGCAGGGAGGGCTTGCACTCCGGAAGAAGCACCTTCCATATGATCTGCCAGTCCGAAGCCCCCATGGACTTGGCGGCCTCGATGACCCCGCCGTCAATCTCTCTCAGGGAGGACTCCACCACCCTGGCCACGTAGGGGCCGGCTGCAATGGTCAGGGGAATCACCATAGCCGGAGATCCGATGCGGGTTCCGATGACAATCTTCGAGAGAGGCAGGACAATAAACAAAAGAATCAGGAACGGCACGGACCGAAGCAGATTGATCACCGTGCCCAGCACTTTCTGCAGCGCCGGCATGGGATGGATCCCGTCGGTATCCGTGGCCACCAGCACTATCCCCAGGGGCAGCCCTATGACGTAGGCAAACAGGGAGGACAGAAACACCATATAAAAAGTCTCCCAGATACCTGTCTTTAACATCTGTATTGTCGCCGGATCAAATGTCATCTCCCGTTACCTCCTCATATGGAATTTTAACTGTCTCTAAATAGTGGAGAGCCCTTAAAGCTTCCGCCTCATCGTCGGGAAGCTGGACAATCATCTGGCCCATGGCCGTGCCTCCCACATCTCTGGTCTGGGCGTACATGATGTTCACCGCGGTCTTGCAGGCCAGCACCATGTTGGAGATCACCGGCTCTGTGGACTCTCTGCCGTCAAAGATGATCCGTATCTGCCTGGAATTGCCGAACGTTACCTGTCTGGCCGCGTCGCCCAGAATCAGCTGGCGGCCGATCTTTGACTTTGGCTCCGAGAAGATGTCCGCCACCTTTCCCACCTCCGCAATATGGCTCTGGTCGATGATGGCCACCCGGTCGCAGATGGCCTCAATCACCGCCATCTCGTGGGTGATCACAATGACCGTTACTCCCATGTTTTTGTTTATCTCTTTGAGCAGCCCCAGGATGGATTTGGTGGTGTTGGGATCCAGGGCGCTGGTAGCCTCGTCGCACAGGATCACCTTGGGGTTTGTGGCAAGAGCCCTGGCAATGGCCACCCTCTGCTTCTGGCCTCCCGACAGCTGAGCCGGGTAAGCGCCTGCCTTGTCCTCCAGCCCTACGGTTTTGAGAAGTTCCATGGCCCTTTTTTTCGCCCTGGCCTTTGGCTCGCCTACAAGCTCCAGGGGAAAGCACACGTTGCGCAGCACGGTTCTCTGGGCCAGAAGGTTAAACTGCTGGAAAATCATGCCCATGGACTGGCGGGTTTTTCGAAGCTCCGGCGGAGTCATCTTCCCCAGGCTTCTTCCCTCAAACAGTACGTCCCCCTCTGTGGGAACCTCAAGAAAATTAATACAGCGGACCAACGTACTCTTTCCGGCGCCGCTCAGGCCGATAATGCCGAAAATTTCGCCCTGGCAGATGTCCAGGTTAATGTCACCCAGGGCCCTGACTTTCCCTTCCGTTGTCTGAAACTCTTTTCCCAGATGTGATATCTGGATAATCGGCTGCTCCATAGTATCCTCCATTCTTCGTGGTATGCAAAATGCCCGCACAGGGCGCGGTCTCCCGTGAGTTTCCGGCGACTGCACGCCAAAGACTTACGGGGGCATTTGGGCTTTTATTCTATAGAACACATTTTTCTATAGAACAAAAAAGCCGCAAGTCCTATAGACCTACGGCTAACATTTCACTAATCAGACAAAATACCCTTCCGGCGTGTTCACTGGGGGCATATTCTCTGCAAGGTAAGCTCTGTCGTCCCTACAAGACCTTCAAATCCACTGAATTGTACGCACATGAACATACGGCACATGACCATCATGCCGTCTGCCATACACATATGCATCATCATGGACTTTGAATTGTACATTGCAGCTCCTCC
>JAAWLV010000156.1 GCA_022798105.1 Hungatella sp. | reverse complement strand
AGCGACGGCGTAGTGGTGCCTACGGCTAGCTTCGCAGGCGTGCAGAAGGCACGGATAGCAAGTGCTATTTACTCGAGAATTAGTGCAGCGATGTACTAGTTACGGTTCACCATGGGCAAACGGCAACCTTATGTTAATGACATTGTCTGTGAACAGTAACCAAACCCTCTGTTTTTTTTGCAGTACTTCTCCCTGATATGTTGACGCAATTCCCCCCTCAATGGTATAATTTCCACACAACCGTTCAATATTTTCGTCATCCCCAAAAATATGGAGGAAACACCCTTATGTCAAACAATTATCTGTTTAAAGATTCCCTTCCCGTGGCCCCCTTAAAGCTGGCCGCCCTGGAGGGCTGTAAAGACCTGGCAGCTCTGGTCAACGATCACATTGTAAACTTCCGCAGACATGACATGGAAGAATTAAAGCGGAGGAAAGCCGACTTAAACTATCGGGGATATGATGTGGATTCCTACCTTTTAAAGATGAAATGCCCCCGCTTTGGTTCCGGGGAGGCTAAGGCCACCCTGGGAGAGTCTGTCCGGGGTGCCGACATCTTTGCCATGGCTGACATCACCAACCACAGCTTAAGCTACCGTATGTTCGGCCATGTAAACCACATGTCCCCTGACGATCATTTCCAGAATCTCAAGCGCATCATCGGCGCCACCGCAGGCACAGCCCACCGGGTCAATGTAGTCATGCCTTTCTTATATGAAAGCAGGCAGCACAAAAAATCTCACAGGGAATCCTTAGACTGTGCCATGGCCCTGGAGGAGCTTATCGCCATGGGGGTCAAGACCATCGTCACCTTTGACGCCCACGACCCCAGGGTTCAGAACGCCATCCCCCTCCACTGTTTCGACAATTTCATGCCTACCTACCAGTTTGTCAAGACCCTGTTCAGCCATTATAAGGATCTGGAGATTGACAAGGAGCATTTTATGGTTATAAGCCCCGACGAAGGCGCCATGAACCGGGCCGTTTACCTGGCCAACAACTTAAGCGTGGACATGGGCATGTTCTATAAGCGCCGGGACTATTCCAGGATTGAAAACGGCCGCAACCCCATTGTGGCCCACGAGTTTTTGGGATCCTCCGTGGAGGGCAAGACCGTGCTCATCATCGATGACATGATTTCCTCCGGGGAAAGCATGCTGGACACCGCCAAGGAGTTAAAAGACAGAAGGGCCAAAAAAGTCATCATCTGCTGCACCTTCGGCCTGTTCACCAGCGGCCTGGACAAATTTGACGAATTTTACGAGAGAGAGTACATTGACTCCGTAATCACCACCAACCTGACCTACCGGACGCCGGAACTTCTCTCCCGCCCCTGGTATGTGGAAGCCGACATGAGCAAATTTCTGGCTGCCATTATCAACGCCTTAAACCACGACGTATCCATTGAGCGCACCTTATCGCCTACGGAGAAGCTGCAGAAACTGATACAGAGCTACCGGTCTGCGGAGAAGCTTAAGGACTGGGAGGAAGAGATGTAGCCGTTGCCGTTCACCTGCGTTCACACTGTACCAATGTACTCTCGGAGTCTCTTTGTGCCTGATTTTGTGAGATGATTTTTTGTCAGATGTGCATGAATTTATGAGGCGTACGTGGAACGTACGTTGATTAAATTTAAGTGCATATGGCGGAAAATCATCCATAAGGGCAGGTACAGGAGAGATTCCGAGAGTACATTACCAGCAAAAAGGAGTAACTGCTATGGCATTTGACGGAATCGTAATCGCAAACCTGACACGAGACTTAAAAGAAAAACTGGAAGGCGGCAAGATAAACAAGATTGCCCAGCCGGAAAAAGACGAACTTTTATTTACCATAAAAAACAACCGGGAGAACCTTAAGCTTCTCATATCCGCCAGCGCCAGCCTTCCCCTGATTTATTTTACGGAGAAGAACAAGCCCGGCCCGCTGACGGCCCCCGGTTTCTGCATGCTGCTGCGCAAGCACATCGGGACCGGCCGCATCATAAAGGTGAGCCAGCCTGGACTGGAGCGGATTATCGAATTTGAGATAGAACATCTGGATGAGATGGGGGATCTGTGCCGCAAACGGCTTATTGTGGAGCTTATGGGCAAGCACAGCAACATCATCTTCTGCAAAGCAGACGGCACCATCCTGGACAGCATCAAACATGTGTCCTCCCAGATGAGCTCCGTCAGGGAGGTGCTTCCGGGGCGAAGCTACTTTATCCCCCAGACCACCCAGAAGGGGGATCCTCTTCATGTGACCCTTGAAGAGTTTGGGGAACTTATGGCCTCGGCGCCGGCTCCTGTGAGAAAGGCGCTGTATCTAAAACTTACAGGCATCAGCCCCATTGTGGGGGAGGAACTGTGCTGTCTCTCCTCCATCGACGGCGACCGCTCTGCCAATGAGCTGTCCCAGCCGGAGCTGACCCACCTTCACAGGACTCTGTCCCTGATGATGGAGGACGTGGCAGCGGGAAATTTTACCCCCAATATCGTCTACCGCCGGGGGGAACCTGCGGAATTTGCCTCCCTGCCCTTAACCTGCCTTGAGGGGGAAGGCTATGAGGCCCGAACCTTTGAAACCATCAGCCTTCTCCTGGAAAACTATTACTCGGAGAAAAACACCATAACCAGGATTAAGCAGAAGTCTGTGGATCTGCGGCGGGTGGTCCAGACAGCCCTGGAGCGGAATTGCAAAAAATACGACCTGCAGCTTAGACAGCTGAAGGACACGGAGAAGAGGGACAAATACAAAGTCTGGGGCGAGCTTCTCAACACCTACGGCTATGAGCTTACCGGCGGCGAAAAACAGCTGACATGCACAAACTACTACACCGGCCAGGACATAACCATTCCTTTGGATGCGCAGCTTAGCGCCAGGGAAAATTCCCAGAAATTTTTTGAAAAATATAACAAATTAAAGCGCACCTTTGAGGCTCTCACCGACCTGACCCTGGAGACAAAGAGGGAGATCGACCATCTGGAATCCATCAGTACCTCCCTGGATATCGCCCTGAAGGAGGAGGACCTTGTCCAGATTAAGGAGGAGCTGACGGAATACGGATACATCAAGCGCCATTACGTCAAGGGGAAGAAACCCAAGATTACCAGCAGGCCCTTCCACTACCTTTCCTCCGACGGCTTCCACATCTATGTCGGGAAAAATAATTACCAGAACGAGGAACTGACTTTTAAGGTCGCCACAGGCAATGACTGGTGGTTCCACGCCAAAGGCATTCCCGGATCCCATGTGATTGTAAAGTGCGAGGGGAAGGAGCTTCCTGACAGAACCTTTGAGGAGGCGGGGGCTCTGGCCGCCTACTACTCCAAAGGCCGTGACAGCGACAAGGTGGAAATTGACTATATCCAGAAAAAACACGTAAAGAAAGCCGCCGGGGGAGCCCCCGGGTTTGTCATCTACCACACCAACTACTCCCTTCTGGCGGAGCCTGCCAATCTCCCCCGGGAGGCAGAATAACCCCCCATTCCCATGATGTACTCTCGGAATCTCTCCTGCACCTGCTTTTGCGGCAGATTGGCTGTTTTTCCGCCACAAAATCAGGCACAAAGAGACTCCGAGAGTACATATGTATCTGCGGATTAAGATTTCCACGGTTCCGACGATATACATTTTATAGACTTATGTATGTTTGTGTCTGGACCGGGGAGACAGGCCGTCCAAAGACACATGTTTGTGATGAAAGGGGGTTTTTCTATGAGTATTATGATGGTCACCTCCCTGAACTCCTACACCAAAGGTATGGAGATGAAGATGAAGTGGCAGAAAAAGCAGGCAGAGGGTGACTATGCCCCGGACAAATCCGCCTCCGATGACACTGCCTTCCAGAAACAGGTAGACGAGCTCCGCTACCCAAAAGATGACCGTTCCAGCCGGATGGAGGCTGACATTGAACTGAAGCTGAATGCCGGCAAGAAGCTTAGCGCCGAGGAGATGCAGTATCTGAAGAAACACAACCCCGAAACCTACCAGAAGGCCAAGAACATTGAAAGAGAGCGGGAAGCTTACGAAAAAGAGCTGGCATCCTGCAAGACCAAGGAGGAGGTGGAGCGGGTGAAAGCCGCCCACGCGGCAGTGGCCGTGGATCGGGTCAATGCCATCAAAAACAACCCTCACATCTCTGACGGGAAGAAGCTGGAGCTGATTAAGATGGAGTACTTTAAGGCTGCCGCCCTGGATGACGCCATGCACCTGTTTACCAAAAGTCCGGACTACAAAAATCTGCCCACCGAGGCGGAGCGTCTGGAAGCCGAGAAGGACATGGAGGAAGCAAAGAAAGCCGAGCTTGGCCTTGACGAGGAATCTCTCCAGGAGAAAGCCCAGCAGGAAAAGGCTGCTGAGGAAGCCGCCAAATATGATCTGGAAGAGAAAAAAGCGGAAACTGAGGAGGGCGGGAAAAAACCTTTCCACCCGGATACATCCGGCGGGGACGACGCCGGCGAGGAGGGAACCATCTTAAAGGCCCTCCAGGACGCGGAAGCCGCATGGGCAAAGGCGGAGCAGGAAGCTGACAAGGCCGGCAATTCCCAAACCAAGACCCGCGCCCAGGCTCAGGCCACACCCCAGGCCCGCAAGGTAAGGCAGGCCAAGGCCAGAGCCGCCTACGCCGCCTCCCAGCCTTCCACGGTCTACACCGATACACCTGTCATTGATATCAGGAAATAAAACACCGGCGTCTGCATCTGTCAGGCGCCGGCTTTCTTTCATTTCTCCTGCCTATTTTTTCCGGATCTCTGTTATCCCGCCCATATAAGGCTGCAGCACTGCCGGAATCTTCACGCTTCCGTCCGCCTGCAGATTGTTCTCCAAAAACGCAATGAGCATGCGGGGAGGAGCCACAACCGTATTGTTCAGTGTGTGGGCAAAGTACTTGCCTTCGGCGCCGTCCACCCGAATCTTAAGCCTTCTGGCCTGGGCATCCCCCAAATTGGAACAGGAGCCCACCTCAAAATACTTCTTCTGCCTGGGAGACCATGCCTCCACATCGCAGGACTTCACTTTCAAATCCGCCAGATCTCCGGAACAGCACTCCAGAGTGCGTACCGGAATGTCCAGGGACCGGAACAGATCCACCGTATTCTTCCACATCTTCTCATACCACATGGGAGATTCCTCCGGCCTGCATACCACGATCATCTCCTGCTTTTCAAACTGATGAATCCGGTATACGCCCCTCTCCTCGATACCGTGGGCTCCCTTCTCCTTGCGGAAGCAGGGGGAATAGCTGGTAAGGGTCTTTGGAAGCTGCTCCTCCGGCGTAATGGTGTCAATAAATTTTCCGATCATGGAGTGCTCGCTGGTACCGATGAGATACAGATCCTCCCCCTCGATCTTGTACATCATGGCATCCATCTCCGCAAAGGACATAACCCCGGTCACCACATTGCTGCGGATCATAAACGGCGGCACACAGTAGGTAAACCCTCTGTCAATCATAAAATCCCTGGCATAGGAGATCACCGCGGAGTGAAGCCTCGCAATATCCCCCATCAGGTAATAAAACCCGTTGCCTGCCACCTTTCCAGCCGCATCCAGGTCAATACCGTCGAAGCTCTTCATAATGTCCGTGTGATAAGGGATCTCAAAATCCGGAACCGCCGGTTCCCCAAACTTCTCCAGCTCCACATTCTCGCTGTCGTCCTTTCCAATGGGAACGCTGGGGTCAATGATGTTGGGGATGGTCATCATAATCTTCAGGATCTTCTCCTGGAGTTCCCCCTCCAGAACCTCCAGCTGAGCCAGACGGGCGGCGCCTTCGGCAACCTGAGCCTTAATAGCCTCCGCTTCCTCCTTCTTCCCCTGTCCCATCAGCTGGCCAATCTGCTTGGAAAGTTTGTTGCGGTTGGCTCTTAAGCTGTCTGCCTCGGTCTTGGCGCTGCGGCTCTGCCTGTCCAGCTCAATGACTTCGTCTACCATGGGAATCTTGGCTTCCTGAAATTTATTCCGGATGTTCTGCTTCACTGTTTCCGGATTTTCTCTCACAAATTTGATGTCTAACATAATCTTCCTCCTGTATCCATACCCGGCCATGCCCCAGTCACGGGCAGCCATTTATTTTATCCCGGGCTGTCTTTGCTTTGTGTGATTATACATCAGATTTGCGGGAAAGAAAACCCCTTTTCTGTTTTTATTGCGATTCAATCTATTTTGAAATTGCTGTATTGTTGAGTGAGCAGGGGGCGGAGGTTGTCGCGGGGCCAGCGAGGGGAGGGAGGCTGTGTGCCGACCGGGTTCAGATATGCCAAGCATTCCGATGAGCCCTTAAAGCGGAAAACACTCGGGGTGTGGCCCTCCTGTTTTCCTGGTCTCAT
>JAAWLV010000155.1 GCA_022798105.1 Hungatella sp. | reverse complement strand
AGCGACGGCGTAGTGGTGCCTACGGCTAGCTTCGCAGGCGTGCAGAGGGCACGGATAGCAAGTGCTATTTACTCGAGAATTAGTGCAACGATGTACTAGGTACTAAGGAAACGTAGAAGAACGGCACCCGGTCTGGCGCCGGTAACGACAAACATAGGGAGCTGCAAGAGCGGCAGAAGCCGGGAGACCGGCAAAGCAGAGAGAAAACGGAAAGGAATGCAGGATGAGAGAGACGGAGCTTTTGATGCCGGCGGGGAGCCTGGATGTGCTGAAAACCGCGGTGGTATATGGGGCGGATGCTGTGTATATCGGCGGGGAAGCCTTCGGCCTTCGGGCAAAGGCCCACAATTTTTCCCTGGAGGACATGAGGCAGGGCATTGGGTTTGCCCACAGCCGGGGGGTGAAGGTGTATGTCACGGCCAATATTCTGGCCCACAATCAGGATCTGGAGGAAGTGGAAGGATATTTTGAGGAGCTTAAAACAGTAGGGCCTGACGCCCTTATCATCTCGGATCCCGGGGTTTTTATGGCGGCGAAACGGGTGCTGCCGGGAGTGGATATCCATATCAGTACCCAGGCCAACAATACCAATTACGGCACATATAAGTTCTGGCACGGTCTTGGGGCGAGACGGGTGGTGTCGGCCAGGGAATTGTCCCTGGAGGAGCTCAAAGGGATACGGCGCCGGATACCAACGGATATGGAGATTGAGACGTTTGTTCACGGGGCCATGTGCATTTCCTATTCGGGCCGGTGCCTTTTGAGCAATTTCTTTACGGGGCGTGATGCCAACCAGGGCGCCTGCACTCATCCGTGCCGATGGAAGTATGCCCTTGTGGAGGAGACCAGGCCCGGGGAATATATGCCGGTGTATGAGAATGACCGGGGAACCTTTATTTTTAATTCCAAGGATCTGTGTATGGTAGAGCACATCCCGGAGCTTGTGGAGGCGGGGATTGACAGCTTTAAAGTGGAGGGGCGGATGAAGACGGCTCTCTATGTGGCCACGGTGGCCAGAGCTTACCGCAGGGCCATTGACGACTGGAAGGCAGGGCGGGATGTGTTTGATCGGAATGTGGAGTGGTATAAGGAAGAGATTGGAAAATGCACCAACCGGGAGTTTACCACGGGCTTTTTCTTCGGGAAGCCGGGAAGCGGCGACCATATTTATGGGAGCAGCACTTATGTAAAGAACTACACGTATTTGGGTACCGTGGATGAGGTGGATGATCGGGGGCTGGTGCGGATTGAGCAGAAGAATAAATTTTCTGTAGGCGAGACCATTGAGGTGATGAAGCCGGACGGGCGTAATCTGCCGGCGGTGGTGAGAGAAATCCGGAGCGAGGACGGAACGGCGCAGGAGAGCGCTCCCCATGCCAGGCAGGTAGTGTATGTGGATCTGGGGGAAGGTCCCGGGGAGTTTGACATTCTAAGGAGAAGGGAAGTGTAGGCACTATGATGTGGATTGCGGGAATCGGTGCGGCAGTTTGCCTGGTCTATTATGGGGTTATTGTGTGTTATTCCGGAATTTCCACATCGTTTGCCTGGTTTTGGCTGCTGGCGGGGATCTTTTTTGGGCTCCTCTTTGCAGGGGCGGTTTATGGGAAACACCATCCCAAAAAGGTGCCGCTGTGGCTGTCCGTGTCTGTAATAACGTTTCTGCTGGCTTCGGTGGCGGTTTTCTGCGCGGTGGAGATGTTTATCTTTCTGGGAGCAGCGGGGGCCAATACACCCAACCTGGATTATGTCATTGTCCTGGGAGCCAAGGTGGAGGAGGGGCACATCAGCAACTCTCTGCGGATGCGTTTGGACAGGGCTTATGAGTACAGCCGCAGAAATCCGGAAACGGTGTTTATCCTCTCCGGAGGAAGGGGGAAGGATGAGCCGGCCACCGAGGCGTCGGTGATGTATGAGTATTTAAAGGCAAAGGGAGTTCCGGAGAGGCTTTTGGTGATGGAGGAGCGATCCGGGAGCACGGTGGAGAACATTGCCTACAGCAAGGTGCTGATCGATGAGATGGAGCGGGGAAAAGACACCGTTATGGGCAGCACTCTCCACAAAGCGCCTGGGCCATACATGGAGGTGGAGGACAAGCCGGTGCAGATCGGGGTGCTGACCAGCAATTTCCATGTGTTCCGGGCCGTGCAGATTGGGAAGCGGTGCGGGATTTCGGAGGTTTACGGCATTGGAGCCAGGTCGGATGCGGTGCTGTTTGTGCATCTGTGCGTCCGGGAGTGCGCGGCGGTTCTCAAGGATAAATTGATGGGAAATATGTAATAATATGCAGGGAGAGGGCAGCTGCTTTGGGAAGGAAATGGGCTGCCGGGCTGTCGGCAGGTTAGATCGGGTATGTTTGCGCGAAGGCTGTAAAATGAATATAACAGTAAAGGAATGAATGACCATGACAAGTGTAAAAGAGTTAAAAGCTTACAAGTTTCTGCGGGAAAAAGATGTAAAAGAGCTGAATTCCACCGCCTATTTTCTGGAGCACAAAAAAAGCGGCGCCAGACTGTTTCTTCTGTCCAATGACGACGAGAATAAAGTGTTCTCCATCGGCTTTCGGACGCCGCCGTCGGACAGCACCGGGGTTCCTCACATTCTGGAGCACTGCGTTCTGTGCGGGTCGGAAAAATTTCCGGTGAAGGACCCCTTTGTGGAGCTGGTGAAGGGTTCCATGAACACCTTTCTCAACGCCATGACTTACCCGGACAAGACGGTGTACCCGGTGGCCAGCACCAATGACAAGGATTTCCAGAACCTGATGCATGTCTATCTGGACGCGGTGCTGAACCCAAACATTTACAGGGAACCCAAGATCTTTATGCAGGAGGGGTGGCACTATGAACTGGAGTCGGAGGACGGGGAGCTGACCTACAACGGCGTGGTCTACAATGAGATGAAGGGTGCCTTCTCTTCACCGGAGAGCGTGCTGGAGCGGCACACCCAGAAGGTGCTGTTTCCGGACACCTGCTACGGGTATGAGTCTGGCGGGGACCCGAAGGACGTGCCGAAGCTGACCTATGAGGCCTTTCTGGATTTCCACAGGACATACTACCATCCCGTCAACAGCTATATTTACCTGTATGGGAACATGGATATGGCAGAGAAGCTGGAGTGGCTGGATCGGGAGTACTTAGGCGGCTACGACAGGCTGGAGGTGGATTCCGAGATCCATATGCAGAAGCCTTTTGAGGCTCCCAGGTGTGAGGAGATCAGCTACTCCATCACCGAGGAGGAGGACGGGGAAAATGGGGCTTACCTGTCGATCAGCGACGTGGTGGGGACGGATTTGGATCCAAAACTGTACGTGGCCTTCCAGATTTTGGAGTATACGCTGATCGAGGCTCCGGGGGCGCCCCTGAAGCAGGCTCTCCTGGATGCGGGCATTGGGCAGGATATTTTCGGCGGATATGACAGCGGGATTTTGCAGCCCTATTTCTCCGTGATCGCCAAGGGGACTAAGGCGGAGCAGAAGGGCGAGTTTTTGGCGGTGGTGAAGGGAACGCTGAGGAAGCTGGCAGACCAGGGGATCAATAAGAAGAGTCTTCTGGCCGGGATGAACTATTCGGAGTTTAAGTACCGGGAGGCGGACTACGGGACTACACCCAAGGGTCTGATGTACGGGCTTCAAAGCCTGGACAGCTGGCTTTACGGAGGGGATCCGCTGATGCACCTGGAGTACCAGGAGACGTTCGATTTCCTGAAAGGGGAAGTGGAGAAGGGATATTTTGAGAACCTGATTCGGGAGTATCTGCTGGACAATCCCTTTGAGGTGGTTCTGGTGGTGAAGCCGGAGAAGAATCTGACGGCGAAAAATGACAGGGAACTGGCAGAGCGGTTAAAGGCTTACAAGGAGAGTCTTTCCAGAGAGGAAGTCCTTCAGATCGTGGAGCAGACCAGGGAGCTTAAGGTATATCAGGATACGCCTTCCACCAGGGAGGAGCTGGAGATGATCCCCATGCTGAAACGGTCGGACATCGGGACCAAGGCGGAGGAGCTTAAGTGGGAGGAGCATCGGATCAAGGGGATTCAGGTGCTGCACCATGAGATGTTTACGGCCGGGATCGGGTATTTGAAGGTACTGTTTAACACGGACCGGGTGCCGGCTGAGGATCTGCCCTTTGTGGGGCTTTTGAAGGCGGTTCTGGGGTATGTGGACACGGAACATTTCAGCTACAGCGATCTGACCAGTGAGATCCATCTCAACAGCGGCGGCATCGGGTTCAGCACGGCGGCCTACGTGGATCTTAAGAACCTGCCCGGGTTTACGGGGGTGTTTACGGCGGATGCCAGAGTTCTGTATGAGAAGCTGCCGTTTGCCTTTGAGATGATCGGGGAGATTCTCTCCGGCTCTAAGCTGGATGATGAGAAGCGGCTTGGGGAGATTCTGCGGGAGACGAAATCCAGATCCAGGATGAAGCTGGAGAATTCCAGCCACAGCGCGGCAGTGTCCAGAGCCACCTCCTATTTTTCGCCGACGTCGGCCTTTAATGACTGCACCGGGGGGATCGGATTCTACCAGTTTTTGGAGGGTGTGGTCAGGGATTATGACAGGGACGCAGGGAAGCTTATTAGCAAACTGAAAGAGGTGGCAGGGAAGCTGTTTACAACGGACAATATGCTGATCAGCTATACAGCGGATGCCAGAGGATTTGCTGATCTGGAGGGCTGTATGGATAAGCTTACAGAAAAACTGCCCAAGGGGGACGGGAAAACCTATAAGTTCACCTTTAAGGAGGGGAACCGGAATGAAGGGTTTAAGACTTCCTCCCAGGTAAATTATGTGGCCAGGTGCGGCAACTTCAGGGATGAAGGGTTTGCCTACACCGGCGCGCTCAGGATCCTGAAGCTGATCTTAAGCTACGACTATCTGTGGCTGAACCTGCGGGTGAAAGGCGGGGCTTACGGGTGCATGAGCGGCTTTGGGCGGTCGGGAGAAGGGTATTTTGTGTCCTACCGCGATCCGGGCATGGCCAGGACCAATGAGGTCTATGAGAAAATTGTGGAGTACCTGGAGAATTTCGACGTGGACGAGCGGGATATGACCAAGTATGTCATCGGAACGGTCAGCGCGCTGGATACGCCGTTTACGCCGGCAGACAAGGGGGCAAGGGGATTGTCCGGGTATCTGTCCGGGGTGACCGATGCAATGCTGCAGCAGGAGCGGGATGAGGTGCTGAGAGCCCAGCCGGAGGATATCCGGAAGCTGGCCGGGATTGTGAAGGCTATTTTGGATACGGGGAGTTTGTGTACCATCGGGAATGAGGAGAAGATTGAGAGCGACAGGGGGATGTTTGGGGAGGTTAAGAATTTGTATAATGGGTGATGGGAGTGAGTAGCTGATTGATTAGCTGTTAGGGCGAAGCTGTCGTGAGGCCTGAGAGAGTCCCGCTGCCGTCCGGGTTCAGATATGCCGGACATTGCGATGAGCCCAGTAAGGCAGAAAACAGTCGGGGTGAGGCCCTCCTGTTTTCTATGGTCTCATCTCCATGGCATATATTCACCCGGCCGGCAGCGGGACTCTCTCAGGCAAAAGTAGAAATCGGCTTTGCGGGGCTAGACCTTCGTTTTCAATCGAAAACTTTTAGGTCAACCCTATATCTTGAAGTTTAGAAAAAGGAAATGCAGAGATACTGAACCTGAGGTGAAAACATGGGAGATTACAGGAAGTCAGCCCATTGCATATATGACATGAAATACCATATTGTATGGATAACAAAGTGCCGGAAACCAGTACTGATGGGAGAGATTGCGATAAGGACAAGAGAGATGATACGCAAGCTTTGCCGGATAAATGATGTGGAAATCCTGTCGGGATATGTAGGGAAGGATCACATCCATCTTCTGGTATCCGTGCCGCCGTATCTGTCAGTAGACAAGCTGGTACAGTATATGAAGAGGAATACATCCCGAAAACTGCAGATGGAGTATAAAGGATTGAAAATGGAGTTTTGGGGCCGCCAACTATGGGCGGGAGGATACTTTGTTGCCAGTAATGGAAATGTAACAGATGAGATCATACAGGAATATATCAAAAATCAGGATATAGTAGAACGAAAGAAGAATGATAACTTTGAGGTTGGTCAACTTTAGGCCGCTTCAGCCAGTGGTAGTTTAGTCCAAAATAAACTGCAGGATTCTGCTGTCATATGCCGCAGTATTTATCTGGTCAGGCGAATTCTGTTTCTGCCCCAGAGAATCCATCTCCCGGCAGGGTGAATATTTGCCATGGAGATGAGACCATAGAAAACAGGAGGGCCTCCCCCCGACTGTTTTCTGCTTTACTGGGCTCATCGCAATGCTAGTACTGCCTTGCGGAAATTCTGGTGAATAAAGCACCCGCTGCCTACGCCCTCTGCACGCCTGCGAAGCTAGCCGTAGGCACCACTACGCCGTCGCTTCGCAGACGCACAGCTGACACGAATATCAAGCACTATTTACTTCAAGAT
>JAAWLV010000154.1 GCA_022798105.1 Hungatella sp. | reverse complement strand
CGGAATGCCTGGCATATCTGAACCCGGTCGGCACACAGCCTCCCTCCCCTCGCTGGCCCCGCGACAACCTCCGCCCCTGCTCACTCAACAATACAGCAATAAGGTGAAAATTGAAGTCTTTCCACATCAACAATCAACTGGCACAAATTATACAGGCATGAAGGAGAGCAGGAAGAAGCGATAAAACTTTGTCCGTTTTTGACACCTAAAAGTATAAAATAGGGTACAGACAATAATATAGGATACATAAAAACAGGTTTAAGTTATCCACATAACAAAACAGAATAACCTAAAAAGTCAGAAAATAATAAAAGGTTATCTACAATATTGCAAAAATAAAGGTTATATTCCAAGAATATAGGTTAAAAATCGACAATTTATCCCCAAAAAGCAGGTTAAATCATATCGGACAGCAGTAAAAGCAAGGTTGCCAAAAAGGTTGCATTTTACAACAGCAAAACTGTAATCTGACAATCTTATAATCTTACAACCCACCTTACAAACCCGCTATCCCTTATCCCCTCCCCTGCTGTTGATTATAAGCTAATCAGCTAATCAGCTAATCAGCTAATCAGCTAATCAGCTAATCAGTTAATCAACTTAAGTCTTTCTTAATTTGACTGGCAGATGATTTCCACGTATAATGTCTTGTAAAAATATCGGTCTGCTGTCTGGCAGAGCAGGGCTGAAAGATGAAGAAAGAAAAGAGTTATTTAAAGTGAAGAGTCAGAATCAAAACGAGAATCAGAATCAGACAAAACGGCTGTGGGCTGCTGCTCTCTTCTGCCTGCTTATAGCGGGTATGGGGGCAGGAATCAGAAGCGGCCGGGAGTTTTGGCAAAAGGCCCGGCAGGAGAAGGAAAACACGGATATTATTATAGCTGCTGTGGAGGAAGAACCCTGCAAGGATCAGACGCAGGAGCAAACGGAGGCAGAGGAATCCGGGAACTTTGAAACTTCCAAGGACTCTCAGGACTCTCATGGATCTGTAAATGGCAATGAGCAGGCAGACGGCAAATCCCGGACATTATCTGCGGCCATAAGAGGAATCCTGAGAGGAAGCACGGCAATGGCCAGGGCGGCGCTGGAGCAGAAACAGGAGGCGGAGACAGGGAGAGACAACGCCGGCAGTCCCCGGCCTCAGACCGGGATGCAGGCAGAAGTTCAGGAGCTTGGGCCTCCCGTGATGTGGCTGGTATCGGATCTGCATTACATGTCGCCGTCTGCCACGGACTACGGTGAAAGCTTTGAAGCGTTTCAGGCTAAAAGCGACGGCAAAATAATAAAATATCTCCCTCAGATATTGGATACCATCCTTGATGAGGCGGCCAATGAAAAGCCGGACGTCCTTGTTTTGACAGGCGATATAACTATGAACGGCGAGAAGCTGAACCATCAGGAGCTGACAGAAAAGCTGGCAGATCTTGAATCTTTTGGAGTTCAGGTTCTGGTGATTCCCGGAAACCATGATATCAATAATACAAATGCCAGTGTTTATTTTGGGGAGAAGGCCGAGAGGACACAGGAGGTATCCGTCAGGGAGTTTAAAGAGCTATACAGCAATTTCGGATGGAATCAGGCCGTCAGCCGGGACGAGGCTTCCTTCAGCTATGTATATGCTCTGAGGGACGACATCTGGCTGATGCTTTTGGACACGGCCCAGTATGAGCCCAGGAATCTTGTGGAGGGGATGGTGAGGCAGGAGACTCTCCTGTGGATGGATGAAAACCTGCAGTCAGCCAGAGAAAAGGGGGCCCAGGTAATTGTCCTGGGACATCACAACCTCCTGTCGGAGAGCACCATGTTTACGGAAATGTGTGTGCTGGAAAACGGGCGGGAGGTGAGGGAGCTTTTGGAAAGCTACCAGATTCCCCTGTACATAAGCGGCCACCTGCATCTGCAGAGGGCGAAGAAGCATAAAAGAGAACCGTCAGATGAGGGGTATGGGATTTGGGAGCTTGTAAACGACGCTGTAAGCATTCCGCCGTGCCAGTACGGAATTGCTAAGTGGCAGGTAAACGGGGATCTCCATTTTTATACCCGTCAGGCAGATGTAAGTGCCTGGGCGCAGAAAAACGGGGCGGAGGACGAAAATCTCCGGAATTTTTCCGAGTATAAGGAAGAGCACATAAGGCAGATTATAGAGGGGCAGATCAAAAAGGAAACCAGGCAGCTTCGGGACAAGACATCCGGTGAAATGGCAGGAATCTATGCGGATGTGTACGCCGACTACTGCGCCGGGCTTAAGATTGACCAGCGTGAAGTCATGAGCTTGTGGGAGTATAAACAGTGGGAATTATATTCTCCGGCCAGCAAAGAGGCCGGAGAACTGAAAGCTATGATAAGGGACAGCCGCAAGGACAGCAATTATTTTATCCTGGAGAAATCCCCACTCCGGCCGCCTGAGGAATAAGGGCATCTATTGAAGGATATCCAGAGTAAGCTGTTCGTAGGGCTCATGTTTCTTTTCGGAGACATTGAGTCCGTCTGCGCGGTAGGATATCTCCATCTGCGCTTTGTGAAATTCCATCCGCGCCCGGTTTAAAATGGCAGTCCTGCCCTCTTTCAGGGCGTTCTGATACCAGTAGAGAAGAAGAGATTCATCCCGGGTCAAAAGCTTGGTGATGGAATCTCCGGCCTCGTCTGCCCGGATGGCCATGGTCAGCGGCAGTTCTGCGGCTGCGGTGTCGAAGATAGAAGGGACATTGGTTTCCAGAGCCCTGGCGATGGCCTGCATCTGGGGCATCTTCACGTGGAGGACCTGTCCGTTGATTATGCGGTTGAGCGTTGTGGCCGAGATGCCTGAGAGGGCGGACAATTTGGCCCGGCTCATGCCTCTGGCGTTCATGAGAGCAATCAGTTTTTCATTTTTCATATCTGTACCCCTCTTGCTTTGGTGTCATGTGGTCTGATGAGAACGGTCAGACAAAAAAATATTTATGTAATTAGTTTACCACAAAAGGGAAACAGTAGCAATCATATTCATGTTTTTGTGAGACAAAAATATAGTTTGTGCGCAATTATTTAGAAAAAATTACTGCAGGAAAATTTCGGAAAAGCCTTGACTTTTTTGGCCGTTTGTTTTATCCTATCCACAAGTCAATTAGTTACAAACCATTGACCGGGACGAGTACCTGTTCAAAACATGCACAGAGAGCTGCAGGCGGTGGAATTGCAGTGATGGGATGATCGGGGAATGGACCCGCGAGGGCGAATTGAAACCTTTGGAGGGAGGCGGCAGGCTTAAAGCCCGGATGCCTGTACATCTCGCAGGGGAGTAGGTAAGACGTGGCTGCACGTTACAGCAGGAAGTGTATGTTAGTACACGGCAAAGAGCGCATTCCCGGCCCAAGGGCGTCTGGGGAGTGAATTTAGGTGGCACCGCAGGAGAATTGTAAGCTTCTGTCCTAGTAGATATACAGGACAGGAGTTTTTTTGTTCTTCTGGAGAGCATGTCCTATAGACGTAATCGCTGCCCGGCCCGTTACGATTTGCAGGTAATTGAAAAATTAAAACCGAAAGGAAGGACATAACATGAAACAGGAAATCCCTTACAAAATCTATCTGGAAGAACAGGAGATGCCGAGACAGTGGTATAATGTACGCGCCGATATGAAGAAGAAACCGGCTCCCATTTTGAATCCTGAGACATTAAAGCCTATTACCGCGGAGGAGCTGTCCCATATCTTCTGTGAGGAGCTGGCAAAACAGGAACTGGACGATACCACGCCCTATTTTGATATTCCTGACGATATCCGGAATTTCTATAAGATGTACCGGCCGTCGCCTCTCACCAGGGCTTACTGCCTGGAGAAGAAACTGGATACACCGGCCCATATCTACTACAAGTTTGAGGGAAACAACACCTCCGGGAGCCACAAGTTAAATTCAGCCATCGCCCAGGCTTACTACGCCAAGCATCAGGGACTTAGGGGCGTGACCACGGAGACGGGAGCGGGCCAGTGGGGCACGGCGCTTTCTATGGCCTGTGCCTACCTGGATCTGGACTGCCAGGTTTACATGGTAAAATGTTCCTATGAGCAGAAGCCTTTCCGCCGGGAAGTGATGCGCACCTACGGGGCTAAGGTGACACCGTCCCCGTCCATGAACACGGAGGTGGGGCGAAAGATCAATGCCCAGTTTCCGGGAACCTCGGGAAGCCTTGGCTGTGCCATCTCAGAGGCGGTGGAGGCGGCTATGGGCCAGGAGGGATACCGGTATGTTTTAGGTTCCGTGCTGAACCAGGTGCTTCTGCACCAGTCGGTCATCGGCCTGGAGACCAAGGCGGCCCTTGACAAGTACGGAATCAAGGCTGACATCATTATCGGATGTGCCGGCGGCGGTTCCAATTTAGGCGGCCTTATTTCTCCCTTTGCGGGGCAGATGATTAAGGGCGAGGCAGATTATGAGATAATCGCCGTGGAGCCGGCCTCCTGTCCCAGCCTTACGAGAGGTGTCTATGCCTACGATTACTGTGATACAGGCAGGGTGTGTCCCCTTGCCAAAATGTACACACTGGGAAGCGGCTTCATCCCGTCAGCCAACCATTCAGGAGGCTTGCGGTACCACGGCATGAGTTCCACGGTTTCTGAGCTGTATGACCAGGGATATTTAAAGGCCAGGAGTGTGGAGCAGACAGAGGTGTTTAAAGCGGCCCAGATGTTTGCCAGGGTGGAGGGCATCCTTCCGGCGCCGGAGAGCAGCCATGCCATCCGGGTGGCCATCGACGAGGCCCTTAAATGCAGGGAAACAGGTGAGGAGAAGAATATTGTGTTCGGCCTTACAGGAACGGGGTATTTTGATATGGTGGCATACCAGAAATTTAACGACGGCAATATGGTGGATTACATTCCCACAGACGAGGAGCTTCAGAAGGCTGCTGCGGCTTTGCCGAAGGTGTAGCAGTATAGAGACGAACAGGAAAAGAAAAAGCCGGCCCGGCCAGGGTGGCGACGCAAGAAAGCATTTTAAGCAGGAGCCGGCAAAGCGTTAAGCTGCGCCGGCTCCTGCTTGCGCTGTTTTATCACGGAAATTTTTACCGCAATCCATGTTTAACCAACCTGTTTTAGAAGTTTTTTAGAGGGAAGAGTGGTATAATAAGGCAGGAAAGGGGGAGATGGAGATGAGAATGGAACGCCTGCTTGGCATGGTGAAGGTTCTCTCTGATACCCGCAAGATGACCATTCAGGAACTGGCAGATTATTTTCAGGTGTCAAAAAGAACGGTTTTCCGCGATTTAAGTACCTTAAGCCGCATGGGCATTTTGGTTGTGTCATGCCAGGAGGCAGGGGAACATGCCGGGGCTGTAACCAGATATACCATAGATAAGAAAGGGCTCTCAAAAGATGAAACCTTAAGGCGCCTTGGGGCGTTTTTTGAATCAAGGGAGAAGGTTTGGGATGAAGGCCAATGTCCCTGCAGGAGAGACTGCCCCTATCATGGGGACTGCAAAGCGTGCGTGGCTGTCCACAGAGCCCGGAAGGTATGTGTCCCGGACTGTCTGCGTCATGTGCCGGGATGAAGCTGAACCGTTCGGAGACGGATATCAGATACCCGCCAGATTCCTGATTACTTCCCCGGCTATGAGAAGCCCTGCCACCGGGGGAACGAAGGAGATGCTGGCAGGTACGGACCGCTTTGAGGTTTCCTCCCCGGTGACAAGGGACGGTTTTATGGGCTGTTCCCTGGAATAGAGGACTTTTAATCCGGGGACGCCCAGCCGCTTTAATTCCCGGCGCATGACTTTGCAGAGCGGGCAGACGGAGGTTTTTGTGATATCTGATATTTCAAAAAGTTCCGGGTGCAGTTTGTTGCCGGTTCCCATGGAGGAGATAAGGGGAATCTGACGGCTGTAGGCATATGCGGCTATGGCAAGTTTGGCAGATACCGTGTCAACAGCGTCAACGATATAGTTGATGTCCCCGTGAATTTGTGCGAAAAATCCGTCCAGGTTGTCCGGAAGGATGAAGGTTTCCCAGGTCTCCACAGCCGCGCCGGGGTTGATGTCCAGGATGCGCTCCTTCATCACGTGGGTTTTGTGGCGGCCTATGGTGCTGTGGAAGGCGATGCTCTGGCGGTTTATGTTGGTGATGGAGACCAGGTCGGGATCTACGATAATAAGCCGGCCTACACCGCTGCGGGCCAGAGCCTCGATGCAGTGGGATCCGACGCCGCCGACACCGAAGATCAGAACTGCGGAATCTGTAAGGCGCTGAAGGCCCTGGCTTCCGGTGATGAGTTCGGTTCTGGAAAATTCATGGGGCATAAGGGGGGAGTTTTGGCTTGACATCCGATATTTGTTCCTTTCTGTATTTAAAACGGACAAAAGGGACGATACCTGTCGTCCCCTTGTAATTTTCATAAATATGCTGCATCCAGATTATATCCGGAATCACAGACCATGTCAATGGATTTTCGGTTTACCTCTTGACATCTTTCCCAAAACCCTGCACAATAGATCCATAATATATTTATCATATAAATCAATATTTTCAGCAAACAGGAGAGAAGAGGAACGAGTATGGAACAGGGATTTATAAGGGTGGCAGCCGCTACGCCCCAGATCAGAGTGGCCTATCCGGAGTACAATGCCGGACAGATCGTGAAGCTGATGGAGGA
>JAAWLV010000003.1 GCA_022798105.1 Hungatella sp. | reverse complement strand
ATCGGAATGTTTGGCATATCTGAACACGAACGGCACACAGCCTGCCTTCTCTCCCTGGCCCCACGACCAAATCCGCCCCATTTGCTCACTCAATTAAACAGCAATTTCATTATTTACCCATTTTCCGCAACCAACCCTTCTCAAGAACCTAAAAATTCCTTCCGTTCCATCCCCAATCTGTCACCGGATGGTAGGTCACATAAACTGATGAGGCAGGGATACCCAGCTCCTGGTTCAGGATCTCGCATATCCTTCCGGTCATCCTGTCATAGTCCTCCGGAGACGCGCTTCCGTACAGGCTTACGGACACATAGGCCCCCTTCTCCAGCTTCTTTCCCGCCAGCCACAGATCATAATCGCTCTCAATGCCAACCATCAGATAATGCTCCGTCTTGTGCAGCGCAGTTATAGCCTGGCCAAGCTTTGCCTTAATCTCCTCCTTCTTCTCCCTGCTGACAGACACTGTAATTTTCGAATCAATAAACGGCATAACTGCTTCCTCCTTCTTTTTCTTAAAATTTACTCCCTTTTCGGTAACATGTTCCCACTGCTTAAAAGTTTATTATGATTGTTCCCGCCGCTGCCCGTAGTAAGCGTCCGGGCCGTGTTTCCGGGAAAAATGTTTCTCAACCATGGACTTTGGGGCCCTGCAGTCTCCGCCGCGGCTTAACAGCTCCGTCATCAGATTCATCCTGGCCACCTCCTCTAAAACCACCCCGTGATACACGGCCTGAGCCGCGTCTCTGCCCCAGGTAAAGGGGCCGTGGTTTTTGCACAGGACTCCCGGCACATAGGCCGGATTTCTGCCGTCAAATGCCTCCACAATGGTTTTTCCCGTGTTTTTTTCATAGCCCTCCCCGATCTCCTGGGGAGTAAGGTTCCTGGTACAGGGGATCTCCCCGTAAAAATAATCTGCGTGGGTCGTTCCGTAGCAGGGAAGCCCTCTTCCCGCCTGGGCCCAGGCCGTGGCATAAACCGAGTGGGTATGGGCCACGCCTCCGATTCCGGGAAAGGCCCGGTACAGTTCCAGGTGGGTAGGGGTATCGGATGAAGGATTCAAATCTCCCTCTACCCGGTTTCCCTCCAGATCCAGGATCACCAGCATCCCGGGGGTCAGCTTTTCGTACTCCACGCCGCTGGGCTTAATGACCACCAGCCCTTCTTCCCGAAAAATACCGCTGACATTCCCCCATGTGTAGGTCACCAGCCCTCTCCTGGAAAGCTCCATGTTGGCCTCCCACACCTGCCTTCTCAATTCCTCTAACATAAATTCCCCTCTTCTTTCCCGTCAAATCTTTTCCGTCAAATAGTTTTCAATCCTGCCTGTCATCTCAGGCTGTCCACCGCTGCCCGCTCCACCGAAAGCCCGGCCCGGTACCGCTCCATAAAGCGTTCGAACCCGGCAATACTTTCCTTAGAGGGAATCCGGGTTGTGCAGCCTGTCTTCCCTGCAAACACCGCCCGCTCCAGATACTCATCCAAAGTCTCGTTCTCCTTTTTCCAGACCATGTAGGCGGCCAGCAACCCACAGCCCCAGGCGCCGCCCTCCCCTGCCGTCTCCATTACCGCCACCGGAACTTTGGCCGCCGCAGCCATAAGCTCCTGGCCCGCTCCCCGGGTCTTAAACAATCCGCCGTGGCCTAAAAGCAGATCCAGCTTCACATCCTCCTCCTTAAAAAGGATGTCAAGCCCCAGCTTTAAGGCCCCAAACGCGGTGCAAAGATGGGCGCGCATAAAATTGGCAAGGGTAAACCGGTTTCCCGGGCACCGGACAAACAGAGGCCTTCCCTCCTCAAATCCTGTAATGTGCTCCCCTGACACATAATTGTAGGCCAGAAGCCCTCCGCAGTCCGGATCCCCCTCCATGGCTTTTTTGTAGAGCAGGCCAAAGACTTTGTCCGAATCAGCCTCCGCCCCCAGCGCCCCGGCAAACTCCCCGAAAAGCCCCGCCCATCCGTTGAGATCCGAAGTGCAGTTGTTGCAGTGGACCATGGCCACCGGATCTCCCGCAGGCGTAGTCACCAGATCGATCTCCGGGTGAACCTTTTTCAGCGGATGTTCCAGAACCACCATGGCAAATACGCTGGTCCCCGCGGACACGTTGCCTGTGCGGGGCCGGACGCTGTTGGTAGCCGCCATACCGGTTCCCGCGTCCCCCTCCGGCGGACACATCCGAATCCCCGGCTGCAGGGTGCCGCCGGGATCCAAAAGCCCGGCTCCCTCCCGGGTCAGAACTCCGCCGTCCTCTCCCGCCGTCAGGACCCTGGGCAGAATGTCCCGCAGCTTCCACGGATAACGGCGCTCCTCAATAAGACGGTCAAAAGCCTCCGCCATAGCCTGGTCAAAATCATGGGTGCGGCTGTCTGCAGGAAACATGCCCGCCGCATCCCCAATTCCCAGCACTCTCTGCCCGGTCAGTTTCCAGTGGACATACCCCTCCAGGGTAGTCATATAGTCAATGCGGCCCACATGGTCTTCCCCGTTTAAGATGGCCTGATACAGGTGGGCAATGCTCCACCGCTGGGGAACAGGATAGTTGAAAAGCTCTGTCAGCCTGCGGGATGCCTCCCCGGTCATGGTATTGCGCCAGGTCCTAAAAGGCGTCAGAAGCTTTCCCTCCCTGTCAAACACCATGTAGCCGTGCATCATGGCGCTGATCCCCATGGCTTTTACCTTCCGCAGATCTTCTCCCCAGCGCTCCTTCACATCACAGGCCAGATTTCTGTAAGCCTCCTGAAGGCCTCCCCAGATATCCTCCAGAGTATAGGTCCAGACCCCGTCCGCCAACCGGTTCTCCCAGCAATGGTTCCCTGCGGCTATAGGGCTGTGATCCTCCCCTATGAGTACTGCTTTTATCCTGGTGGATCCAAGTTCGATCCCCAAAACCGTCCTCTCCTCCCTGATCCACCGGATCACGGTCTCTTGTTGTGCTGCCATAACCCTCCTCCTTCCAGAACCTTTGTTTGCGGAAGTCAATCCTCAAACAGCGGCGTTGACAGGTACCGATCCCCCGTATCGGGAAGGATCACCACGATCATTTTTCCTTCATTTTCCTCCCTCTTTGCCAGTTCTATGGCGGCTGACAGGGCGGCGCCGGAGGAGATCCCCACCAGCACGCCCTCTTTGCGGCCCGCAAGCTTTCCCGCCCCAAAGGCTGCCTCGTCCTCAACCCGGATAACCTCATCATAAATGGTCGTATCCAGAACCTCCGGGACAAACCCTGCGCCGATCCCCTGAATCTTGTGGGCTCCACCAACCCCCAAGGAAAGCACCGGCGAGGACGCCGGCTCCACCGCCACCACCTTCACATGGGGATTTCGGCTTTTAAGATATCCGCCTGCGCCGGTGATGGTGCCTCCGGTTCCCACGCCGGCCACAAAGATATCCACCTGCCCTTCTGTATCCTCCCAGATCTCCGGCCCTGTGTGTTCGTAGTGGGCCCTGGGATTGGCGGGATTTACAAACTGTCCGGCGACAAAAGCCCCGGGGATCTCCTCCGCCAGCTCCTCTGCCTTCCTGATGGCCCCCTCCATCCCTTTAGCTCCCTCTGTAAGCACCACCTGGGCGCCGTAGGCTTTCATGATCTGCCTGCGCTCCACGGACATGGTCTCCGGCATGGTGATGATAACCTGGTATCCCCTGGCCGCAGCCACGGCTGCCAGTCCGATCCCTGTGTTGCCGGATGTGGGCTCGATGATTACCGAGTCCTTCGTAAGCTGCCCCCTTGCCTCGGCATCCTCAATCATAGCCCTGGCAACCCGATCCTTTATAGAGCCTGCCGGATTAAAATACTCCAGCTTGGCCAGAATCCTCGCCTTTAAGCCAAGCTCCCTCTCAATACCCCCCAGCTCCAAAAGGGGGGTTTTTCCGATTAGCTGGTCAGCGCTTTTATAAATCCTGGACATATCCTTTTCCTCCTCCCATCCTCAATATGTACTCCCGGAATCTCTCCTGCACCTGCCTTTGTGGCAGATTGGCTGATTGGCTGATTGGCTGATTGGCTGATTTTCCGCCATATGCACATAAATTTAATCAACATACGTTCCACATACGCCTCATAAATTTATGCACATCTGACAAAAAACATCTCACAAAATCAGGCACAAAGAGACTTAGAGAATACATCAATGGTTTATGGCGGAATTATACCCCTGTTTTTCCCAACCTGTCAATAGATTTGCCCGTCTGAATTGACAACCTATACCCTCCATGGTAAAATTTAACTGTCATGTACTTCCGGAATCTCTCCTGCACCTGCCTTGCGACAGGTCGGTAGGTTGGCAGATTGGCTGATTGGCTGATTGGCTGATTGGCTGATTGGCTGATTTTCCGCCAAATGCACCTGAATTTAATCAACGTGCGTTCCGCGTGCGCCTCATAAATTTATGCGCATCTGACAGACAGGCATCTCACAAAATCAGGCACAGAGAGGCTCCGACAGTCCATTATCAAAAAAGGGGGTATATTTATTATGTCATTTCCAAAGAATTTCCTGTGGGGCGGCGCTGTAGCTGCCAACCAGTGCGAGGGGGCTTATCTTGAGGACGGGAAACTGCTGTCAGTCCCTGACATGCTTCTTGGCGGCGATGTGAACACGCCGCGGACCTTCCTTCCGGCTTCCAACCCTGATGCGTTCTATCCCAGCCACGAAGCCATCGACTTCTATCACCACTACAAGGAAGATATCGCGCTTTTTGGCGAGATGGGTTTTAAGTGCTTCCGCCTTTCCATCAACTGGGGACGCATATTCCCCAACGGCGACGACGAGACGCCCAATGAGGCCGGATTAAAATTCTATGATGATGTGTTTGACGAGTGCAAAAAGCACGGCATTGAACCTCTGGTTACCCTGTGCCATTACGAGATCCCGTGGAACATCGTGACCAAATACCACGGCTTTTCCAACCGGAAAGTCATCGACCTGTTCGTAAAGTATGCCGTCACCTGCTTTGAGCGCTACAAAGATAAAGTAAAATACTGGCTCACCTTCAACGAGATTAACATCCCCTGCATGGGCGAGGGCGGCATCGGCAACCTTTACGGCCTGGGCCTTATGGCTGATGAAGATATCGCAGCCACAGAGCCCATCAAATTAAGCGACTTAAAATCCGATCCCCAGTCCACCTTCGAGGCCCTTCACAACCAGTTTGTGGCAAGCGCTCTGGCGGTGCAGGAAGGCCACAAGATCAATCCGGACTTTATGATCGGCAACATGATCGCCCATGTAACCCTTTACCCGCTGACTCCCAACCCGAAAGATGTCTTTGTCTGCTACAATGAAGATAACTTCAAAAACAACATCTGCGGCGACGTGCAGATCCGCGGCGAGTATCCCACCTTTGCCTACAGGTATTTTAAGGATCACGGCATCGACGTTTCCTTTATTACTGAGGAGGACAAAGACATCATAAAGAACGGAACCGTGGATTTCTATACGTTCTCCTACTATATGACCAACTGTGTCACCACAGACGACCAGGCGGAGAAAACTCTGGGCAACATGTCCGTAGGAGCCAAGAACCCCTACTTAAAGGCATCCGACTGGGGCTGGCAGATTGACCCCCTGGGCCTTCGCTACACCTTAAATGTGCTCCATGACCGCTATCCCCACACGCCCCTTATGGTGGTGGAGAACGGCTTCGGCGCCTTTGACAAGGTGGAGGAGGACGGTTCCATCCACGACAGCTACCGCATCGACTATTTCCGGGAGCATATCCGCTGCATGGGCGATGCCATCGACGACGGCGTGCCCCTCATCGGCTACACCACATGGGGCCCCATCGACCTGGTTTCCGCGGGAACCGGCCAGTACGCCAAGCGCTACGGTTTCATCTATGTGGACCGCCACGACGACGGAACCGGCGACTTTAGCAGAAGCAGGAAAGATTCCTTCTTCTGGTACAAGAAAGTGATTGAAAGCAACGGAGAAGATTTGGATTAAAGGACGGACCCTATCCCATGACTGAATGTGCGCCGGGTATTTATGAGATCACCCTGTATGATCGTACCAACAGTGTAAACGAGATTCACATTTTCCTGATTCCCGGACAGTCCGGGCAGAGAAGCCTGCTCATCGACGCCGGCTTTCAAAACCAAGAGAGCCTCTGCGCCCTGGAGGATGCTTTGAAAAAGCAGGGGATTGCCTTTTGGGATCTGGATGTATTCCTGACCCACAAGCACCACGACCACACAGGCCTGGCCCGGATCCTCTCTGACAGGGGGGCCCGGATTTTCATGAACCCGGAGGAGGACAGGCACCCCTACGACTGCCTTTACTACAGCCGCAGCGAAAAGGCTCTGGACGAGCAGCTGCGGGTCTTGAGAACCGTAGGAGTAACAAAGGAGCTGACTCCCTCTTTGTGGGAGGACTTTATGGCTCTCAACAAACAGCTGAAAAAACCCGGGAAGAAAACTCTTCTGGGGGAAAAGGCCTTCCCGTACTCCCCCATAAAGAAGGATCAGCTGTTTTGCTATGGCGGCTACCGCTTCCGGGCGGTGCCTTTAAGAGGCCACACTTTCGGCCAGATGGGGCTCTGTGACAGAGAACATGCCATCCTCTTCTCTGCGGACCAGCTAATCGATGGCATCGTCCCCATCGTGGCCACCGCCTACATGAATGAGCACCTTCTGCAGATGTATTTTAAGTCTCTCTCCTCGTTTGAGGAGCAGTACCGGGGCTGTACGATATATCCGTCCCACAACAAGCCTTTTAAGGACGCCTCGGCCATTGTGGAAACGATCCTGGACGCCTACTATAAAAAGCTGGATTTAATCCGCCACATAATCGCGTTCGCCTCCGGGCCCATGACTGTCATGGAGGTGGCTTTCCAGGCCTACGGCATATCGCCGCTTCCGGCCCCGGACAGAAACAACCAGATTATCAAGATAAAGATGATTCTCACCAAGACATTTTCCTGCCTGGAGTATCTCTATGACTCAGGAGAATGCTCCCGCGTAAGCCGGGACGGAATCCTCTACTGGTCCAGGGAGCTCTAAGGTGTGTTTGGAAATGCTTTCCGTCAAACACGCTCAAGTACTGCCTTGCGGAAATAACGGTGAAAAAAGTGCCAGATATCTGCGGCATCTTTTGTCTGCAAAGCGACATCGTAGCGGTGTCTATGTCTAGCTTTGCAAACGTGCAGAGGACGTAGACAGCGGGTGCTTTATTCACTGGAATCTCCGCAAGGCAGTACTGCTTTGTGGAGGATCAGGCCCAGATGAGGGAGACGTAGCGGAAATGAAATTAGGAACTTAAGAACGATTTCTTGTGCAAGATGGCAAAAGAATTAGGGCGATGCTGTTGTGGTGCCCGGGAGAATCTGTGTGGTGTCCGGGTTCAGATATGCCAAACATTCCGATGAGCCCCTAAAGCGGAAATCAGGAGGGGTTATGCCCTCCTGATTCCCTGGTCTCATCTCCATGGCATATATTCACCCTGCCGGGACATCCCTCCTTCTCTGACTGGCAAAACCTTAAATTCGCTGACCAACATTTGCTCACGCAAGGTGTTTCCGGTAGGGTCGCAGGTTCTACTTTATAGCAAAAAGATATGTGCTTTATCAGCAGTAAGGTTTATGCATAGCCGACAGATTCTCCCAGGCTCACAATAACATCGCCTTCACTCAATTATATGGAAAGCCGTAAAAATACCGTATTTACAGGTTCTGACAACACACTTTTTTGCTGTCTCCCAAACATATAAACAGCTTTGCCCCGATAACGATACACAAACCGTTACTGCCGATAAAACAGGCACCATTCCGCAGCAGCATCGAACCTGCGCCCCTGCCGGAAACACCTTGCGTGAGCAAATCCCGACCGGCGAATTCAGATTTTGCCAGGGAGGGGAGGCAGGCTGTGTGCCGGGCGGGTGAATATATGCCGTGAAGATGAGACCAGGAAAACAGGAGGGCCTCACCCCGACTGGTTTCCGCTTTAAGGGCTCATCGGAATGTTTGGCATATCTGAACACGAACGGTACACAGCCTGCCTTCACTCCCTGACCCCACGACCAAATCCGCCCTATTTGCTCACTCAATTAAGGTGAAAATTAAAGTCTTTCCACATCAACAATCAACTGGCACAACGAGTTAAATTCAGCTGGCTGATGGTATTCCTGACTGGTTAGAAAACAGCTCCCCGCAGACCTGAATATAATATCAACGTTCTGGTTCTTCCGCAAAGCGGCATATTCGGATTTATGTACGTATACATGAATCGGCAGTTGTACAGCTTGCCTGATAAACTAACGAAAGCCATAAAAAGACCGCACTTTCAGGAATTTGTATTCGGGTTCTTAAAACATATGGCAATCCGTGCATGCATTGCCTGACACACAAACGATATAAACAGGATTTGTTCCCATAAATACAAGGTACAACCTATTAAGCCGATAAAGCTGCTATCTTTCCGCCACAGCGTTGAAACCGCGTCCCCTATCGGATACACCTTAAGTTAGCAGGGTTCAGCCGGCGAATTCTGCTTTTGCCAGCGAGGGGAGGCAGGCCGTGTGCCAGACGGGTGAATATATGCCATGGAGATGAGACCAGGAAAACAGGAGGGCCTCACCCCGACTGGTTTCCGCTTTAAGGGCTCATCGGAATGTCCGGCATATCTGAACCCGGTCGGCACACAGCCTGCCTCCCCTCGCTGGCTCCGCGACAACCTCCGCCCTTGCTCTATATAGTTTACTTTGCAAAGTTCAATACAGTTCCTTTACACTCTCTTCATCACAAAGTCTTTTCGGAATTTCACCCGGTCATTTTCCCCGAAGTCCTTCATCCCTATGGAAAGCCCCAGCTCCATCATCCTGTGATCCTCTTTCCGGTAGCTCTCCCACAAAGGCAGTTTCCCGCCGTTGGGATCGCCGGTTTTTGCAAAATTGCACCAGTAATCAGCCATGGCCCTGGAAAGTTCAAAATCTTTTCCGGTAAAAGGCCTCCAGCTGCGGTTTAAGGTCTCAAACAGGTACCACAGCTCTGAGGAGTGGTAGGCGCCCGCATCGTCCCCGGGCAGCTGCCTGTCAAAACAGTACATGTACACCGGCCCATGGCCCTGCTCCTCCAGAAGCTCCGCAAACACCAGCGCGCCTGTTTTAAGCTGCTCTGCGCTGCGCACCTTTAAGTGAGCCCTGAAAGCCTCATCCTCCTTCAGAAAATCGCACAGTTCCAGATATCTGTCCGCATAAGCACCGTACTCGTCTCTCACGTCCTTTAAGAAAAATTCCCGATCCTCCGGCAGCTCATACATCCCCGTCTCGTCCTTTGTAAAGCCGATGATGTAATCGATCTTGTGATAATTGCCTGCCTTGCAGATATCGGTTATGGTGCCGTCAAACACCACCCCGTCCACCACCTGCATGGGCAGGTAGGCGCCTGCGGCCTCGGGCCGGCTCATACGGCGGACAATCTCCCCGGCATCCAGCTTCCTTGCCTCCCTGATAGAGTCCACCTGAAGGCATTTCTTCAAATCAACGGTTTTCTCCGCCATTTTGAGGGTTGGAATCATGGTGGAAGAAAACAGATCAAAGCCGCCTCCGCTCTGCATAACGGCATGTTTAAACAGCCCGGCAGTCAAAGGTGTACAGCACAGATTCATAGTGGAGCTGGCGCCTGCCGACTCCCCTGCCACCGTAATATTGTCCGGATCCCCGCCGAAAGCCGCGATGTTGTCCCTTATCCAGTGAAGCGCGGCCACCTGATCTAACACCCCGTAGTTGCCTGATATATGGTCGGGATTTTCCTCGCTAAGCTCAGGGTGGGCCAGCCAGCCGAAGATGTTGACCCTCCAGTTAAAGGTTACCAGGATCACGCCTCTTCTTGCAAAACCTTCCCCGTCGAAGGAAGGCTGATGGCCCCAGCCCCGCACATTGGCTCCCCCGTGAATCCACATCACCACAGGCAGTTTTTCATCCTGGGTATGGGCGGGAGTCCACACATTGAGGTACAGGCAGTCCTCGTCCATCTCCTCAAAAGGTTTTGGATTCTCCCTCAGAAACATGGGGCTTTGCTCCTCCTCCTGAGGACAGAAACCCCGGAAACGGTCAGCCTTCCTCACGCCTTCCCAGTCCTTTACCGGCTGGGGGGCCCGCCACCGGTTCTCCCCCACCGGCGGGGCAGCGTAAGGGATCCCCTTAAAAACCGTAATGCCCGGGTTGCCTCCGGGAACTCCTGACACCATTCCGTTCCTAGTCATTGCCTGGTGTATCGCCACAAAAATACCTCCCTTCTTTTCCCTCTGTCGCCTTCTTAAAATCTTCCTTTGCCATCTCAACCAGCTTAGGCTCCTCCATCAGGTTCACTGCCATGGATGCCAAAATCTCCGCCGCCAGATACATCCCCTTGTGAAGGATCTTTGATTTGCCCTGGGCCACCATCTGCCAGGAGTGTCCAAAACTTCCCAGCACATAGCAGGACGTGTAGACCGCGGTCATGGGAACCACCCAGCTTACATTTCCCGCGTCTGTGGAGGCCAGTCCAAAAGGCGGTTCCCCCTCGTACACAAAATTCACCACCGGGGTGTACAGATCCTGGGAAGGCTTTTCACAAGTCATAGCCCCAAGCATCTTGGCCTTCATCCCCTCCACAGTCTCCGGCGCAATCATCTGCTGATAGTACTTGGCCTCCTCCATCTCCTCGTTTGTGTACCGGGCCGGGATAACCTGACGCATGTGGCGGACTGCCAGGCTGTCCAGGGTCTCATTGGGCAGAAAATCCTGATACACCTGCCCCACCTGATACTCCACCGACGTCTGAGTCATAAGGGCCGCCCCTCTGGCAATGTCCACCACCCTGTCATAAAGCTCCTTCACCGTGCTCATCTTAAGGGCCCGGATTCCGTACCGGACCGAGGCGTAGGCCGGGATGATGTTGGGGGCCGTTCCTCCGGAATCGGTGATGGCGTAGTGAACTTTTGCGTCGCTTACCATGTGTTCCCTCAGATAGTTGGCGCCTACGTTCATCAGCTCCACCGCATCCAGGGCGCTTCTTCCTATATGGGGCTGTCCCGCCGCATGGGCGCTGACCCCATGGAACTGAAAATCCACCTGGATGTTGGCCAGGGCCTGGTTAAACAGGGAGTTATTAAGCCCCGGATGCCACGTAAGGCATATGTCCGCGTCGTCAAACACCCCCGCCTTCACCAGAAAGGCTTTCCCAGAACCGCCTTCTTCCGCCGGACAGCCGTAATAGCGGATGGTGCCCTCCAGATGGTTCTCCTCCATATAATCCTTTACGGCCACGCAGGCCTCCAGAGCGCCGCACCCCAGGGCCTGGTGGCCGCAGCCGTGCCCTGCCTCCCCCTCCTTAAGGGGCTCCTTATAATTGATTCCCGCCTTCTGGCTCAGGCCTTCCAGAGCGTCGTACTCTCCCAGGATTCCGATAACCGGCTTCCCGCTTCCCAGGGAAAAACTTCCCACAAAGGCGGTGTCCAGGCCCCCTGCCTTCTCTTGTACCTCAAACCCCTCTTTTATCAGATACTCCTTCTGAAGGCGGCAGGAGCGCACCTCCTTAAAACACAGTTCCGCATAACCCCAGATTTCATCGCTCATGGCAATAAAATCCGCCCGCTTCGTCTCCAAAAATTTCTTCAGCTTCGTATCTGCCATCGCCGCTTTTACCTCTCCCTTCTCAGTATCTTATCCTGGAGGCAAGGGTCTTTACAAGCCGTTCAATCTCCTCTTTCCCCCTGCCTCCGGGCATCTGCTTTAACAGGTTAAACGCCTTCTTCTTGTAGTTCTCCATACAGCTGCCTGCATAGCGGACTCCCCCCGCCTCGAAAAGCAGCCCGTTGAGCCGCTCCCGCACCACGTCCCTTTTCATCTCCCCCTGCCTGGTCTCCTCAATAAAAAGCCTCATTTTATTTCCCGTTGCAGGATGGTTCAGGGCATGGATCACAGGGAGGGTGTAGATGCCCTGGAAAAAATCCTGGTAGGCAGGTTTCCCGTCCCACTGTTTACAGGCCTGAAAATCCATAAGATCGTCCCGAAGCTGGAAAAACATGCCCACAGCCTCCCCCAGTTTTCCTGCCGCATCCTGCTCTGTCTTTGTGCATCCGCCCTCCAGCGCCCCAATCCGGCAGGCTGCCTCAAAGAGGGCCGCCGTCTTTCCGTAAATGTTTGCAAAGTATTCCTCCTCGGACACCTGGCAGTCAAAGCGGTGGAAATGCTGGTTTAATTCCCCGGCGCACATATCCTGAACACAGCTTCCCAGGATCATGCCGCTCTCTGAGGCTCCCATCTCCATGAGATAGTACAGCACCTTTCCCAGGATATAATCCCCGGTATAAACGGCCATGTCCTTTCCGTATTTGGACTGAACCGTCCTCTTTCCCCTGCGCAGGGGCGAATCGTCAATAATGTCGTCGTGAATCAGGGACGCGCCGTGAACCATCTCAATAAGCGCCCCGATTCTGCAGAGGCGATCCTTTTTCTTCTCAAAATCCTGCCCAAAAAGCCCCAAAGCCAGCACCATACGGGGCCGCAGCCGCTTTCCCGGCGCCCCGAGCACATCCTTAAGGATCTCATTTAACGGCTCTCTTTGTCTCAAGTCCTCCGTGAACTGCCTCAAATACTGCTCTACAAGTTCCAGCTCCCCTGCCATCCGGTCCTCCATCATCCTGTGTCCCTTTCCGCTTGTTTGCTTTTTCTCCCAGCTGGTATACACAGCTGCCAAAGAGAAATCGTTTGTACCTTCTGTGAATCAGCCCTGCCTCCTTCATCATACCCATAAGCCGCGGCACGTCGGCAAAGGCTTTTGCCGACCGGTTCAGCCATCCATACTCCCGCCTGTGCTTCCTTCCCCCTCCCAAAACAGGCATAAGCCACGTAAAATACAAAGAAAATGCCCTCTGCACCCAGATATTTTCCGGATAATGGGCATCCATCACACAGACGATCCCTCCTGTCTTTGTCACGCGGACCATCTCCCTTAAAACCCGGTTCCAATCCGGCGTGTTGCGCAGCCCGAAGGAGATGACCGCCGCGTCAAAGGTTTCCTCCCTCCAGGGAAGCGCCATGGCGTCGGCCTGTACCAGGCAGTACCTTGCTTCTCCCGGAAGTCCCGAAAGCTTTCTTCCTGCTTCCGAAAGCATGTTGGGAGAAAAATCGGCGGCTGTGACTTGAAAAGAGTCTCCCCCCTTCAGAAACATCCAGGCAATGTCTCCGGTCCCGCAGCACAAGTCCAGAATCCGGCTGTCTTTTGGTATCATTTGGGAAAGGGTGCGGACCATGCGCCCCTTCCACCGCCGGTGCATTCCCATGCTGATGACAGTGTTTGCCCGGTCGTAGCGGGGAGCTATGGATTGAAATATATGATAGATATCTGGTTCCATGAGATTTTGCTCCTGAAATTTTTTAGGACTGTTTAAAGGTCTTCTCAGCCAATCGCCCTGTCCGCAAGCATCATAACCGCGTAAAACACGGCTGTGCACAGGTTCAGCCATGTAATCCCCGACATCGCCTCTCTCCGCTCTTCCCCCCGGACAAAGGAAAATCTCATCTGCCTTATAAGTTTTGCGCCGGCAAACCCCAGAAACAGAGGGTAAAGGCAAAAGCCTCCGCGAAAATGCCAGAATGCCATGTGGCCGACGGACAAAGTCCACACGATCAGAAGAAAGCGGTAAAGGCTCCCGGCCCGTTTCCGCCCCAGACACACAGATAAGGTCATCCGGCCGGCGGGCCTGTCTTTTTCAATGTCGCTTAAGTTGTTGGTATACATAATAAGGCCCACTCCCATCATCAGGGGGGCCATCTGATAAAAAGCCGGCCGTTCCAGGGCGCCTGTCAGCACGTTTATAACCGCCATGGGAAGAAGGCCTCCCATCATTATTCCCGACACCAGTTCCCCCACCGGAAGATAGGAGATGGGCAATTTCCCTCCCGAGTAGAAAAGGATCACCAGCCCCCCAAAACAGCCTATGGCAAGAGGAACCGGGCCGCAGCGCAGGGTTATGTACAGCCCTATAACCCCCGCCAGTCCAAGAAAACCTGCAGCCAGCCCAAGCACTGCCCCGGGGCTTAAGTTTTGGTAGACCAAAACCGCCTCAGCCGGGTCTTTAGAATTATCCCGGTTGTCCGTCCCCTTTTTATAATCATAGTAATCGTTCAGGGTGTTGACCGAAGACTGCATAAGCAGGGCTCCGCAGAGGGTCAGATAAAATAACAGAACATCCGCATTTCCCTGCCGGTTGACGCTGTATGCCCCCGCTGCCAGAACCGGCCCGAGAGTCGCCGCCCAGGTCTGGGGCGCCGCCAGCCCTGCCGCTGATTTTAAAGTCATGCTTTCATATTTCATCCTGTCCCTCCGCAAAAAAGCCCTGACGGCCAGAGGGCTGATTCCCGTCAGCCGTCCGGGCCGTTCTTTCTACAAAAGCTCCGTCAAAGCCGGAACCACTTTATTCAGCTCCCCCACGATCCCGAAATCGCAGTGCTTGAAAATCGGCGCGTTTTTGTCCTTATTGACCGCTATGATCACCCGGGCCTCGTTGACTCCCACCATATGCTGAACCTGTCCGGAGATTCCGCAGGCCACATACACATCCGGTTTTACCACCACACCGGAAACTCCAAGGTAGCGGTTTTTGGGCATCCACTTTTCACCCTCCGCAATGGGACGGGAACATGCCATCTCCGCGCCGATCTTCTTTGCAAAATCTTCCAGAAGGCCAAGCTTTTCCTGGGCCCCCACGCCGCGGCCCGCACCCACAATGCGCTTGGCCGCGTTTAAGTTCACCCGCTCCTCCGCTTTCGGCTGAACCTTTGTGCACACCATCCCGCTCTCCTCAAAGGAAACCTCTGCCTCCCTGACGGTTCCGGGCTCAGGCAGTTTTTCGGCCTCATAAGATCCCACCCCTGCCAGGGCGATGGAAAGTTTTCCCGCGGATTTTAAGGAAGCCACCGCCGCACCGCCGTACACCATCTTCTTTAACACAGCCTCATGATCCGACACCGGCTCCACACGGTTTACCTCGGTGGCCACGCCTGCGTCCAGACGGACCGCCAGACGGCCGGCAGCGCATTTTCCCCGGCGGGTAGACGCCATGAGCACCAGAACCGGGTTCTCCTCCCTTATGATCTTCTCCACGGCAGGCACATACGCTTCCGCCATCGTCCCCTCCTGCTTTGGCACCAGAACTACCTGGCTGCAGTACTCTGCCGCCTCCCTGGCGTCCTCCTTGGAGCCTAAAACCACCGCCGTCACCTCATCGGCCATCCCTGCGGCCCCTGAGGCCAATTCGCAAACTGCTTTTCTGTCTTCTGAATAGACTACAATCTTTCTTACCTTCATGGTTCTCCCCCCTTACTGTAATTCCGCTTTAATAAGCTGGCAGAACTGCGCGATCTTGTCCCCGTCGTCGCCTTCCACCACAACACACCTGCGCTCCGTCTCTTCCGGAGCCAAAATGCTCAGGGTCTCCATGGACGGTGCCGGAACCGCCGTCTCGCCGTCTTTCCAAACGGTTGTGGGCTTCTTGCCTGCTGCAAGGATCTCCTTCATGGTGGGAACACGCGTTACATTGATGTCCGAAGTGACGGAAAGGACTGCCGGAAGGCTGACCTCAATGATCTCCACCTCATCCTCCAGGCTTCTCTCCACAATAAGCTTTCCGCCTTCCGCCTCGGTGATCTTGCTCACCCCGTTAAGCGTGGGAAGGCCCAAGCGCTCGCCCAGCTGAATCCCCACCTGCTGGGAATACAGATCCGACGATCCCTCCCCGCACAGCACCAGATCCCAGCCCTCTATCTTCTTTACGGCCTCGCACAGCACCTTCGCTGTCATGGAGGCGTCCGCTCCTGCCATGTCAGGGCTGGAGTACACGTAGTTTTCCTGGGGGCCTCTGGAGAGGATGCTCTTCTTCATCTTGGAGTTCTCCGCCTCCTCCCCTCCTGCGGTCAGAACCATCAGCTTTCCTCCTGACGCCTCCGCAAGCTGCGCTCCTGCCTCCACTGCGTTTAAGTCATACTGGCCCACCTTCAATGCCGCCTTGTCCAGGGAAAGGGTCTTGTCTCCATTGACCACAATGTCCTGCTCATCGGGCACAATCTTGTAACATGCGATTACATTCATACCTTCTACATCCTTTCATCATTCTGATGCAACTATTTATGCAAAAATCATGCCATCTTCTACTTCTTCTACTTCTTTTTGGGACGAATTGTAACTTTCATCTCGATTTCCCACCGCTCCATCTTCCGGTACAGGGTGTTTCTGGAAATACCCATGTCCTCGGCCACCCGGGACAAGTTGCCCATGTGCTTTTCCATAAGGCGGGCCACCTGCTCCCTCTGCTTTTTGTCCTTCTTCTCCTTGGGGCTTAAAGTCTCATCCTCCGTATCTTCCGAAAGCCTGTCCTCCGGCCTGCCGGGCCCCTCCTCCTTCCGTTTGCCGCCGTCCGTTATTTTTTCTGCCTGGTCCCTCATGTGCCTGGGGAAATCTTTCACCTGGATCTGTCTTCCGTTGGCCACAATCAGCACTTTTTCAATGACATTTTTCAGTTCCCGCACGTTTCCCGGCCAGGAGTAGGCTTTCAGAAATTCGACGACCTCCCGGGACAGCTCCTGCCTTCGCACCTGAAGGGTCTGGCTCAGCACCTGATTAAAGTGCTCCGCCAGAAGGATCACGTCGTCCCCCCGCTCCGCCAGCCTGGGAAGATGGATCTCAATAACGCTGAGCCGGTAGAACAGATCGGAGCGGAACAGCTTATCCGCAATCATCTGGCTGATGTTCTGGTTGGTGGCCGCCACGATCCGCACGTCAAACCGCTGCTGTTTGTTGCCCCCGATGCGGGTCACGGTCTGCTCCTGGAGAACCCTCAAAAGGGATACCTGCATATCCACCGGCATCTCGCCGATCTCATCCAGAAACAAGGTCCCCTTGTGGGCGTACTCGAATTTGCCCACAGCCCCTGTGGCTTTTGCCCCCGTAAACGCGCCGCCCTCATAGCCGAACAGCTCGCTGGCTAAAAGATCCTTTGGGATAGCGCCGCAGTTTAACGGCACGAAGGCTCCCTCCCTGCCGCTGAGGCGGTGGATGGTCTGGGCCACCACCTCCTTGCCCGTTCCCGTCTCCCCCAAAATCAGCACGTTGGACCGGTATCCGGCCACCTTTTTCACGGTCTCGTCCACCTCTTTCCAGACCTGGCTGCTGCCGATATAAAATTTCTCCCCCTCTTTTCTGCGCAGAGGAAGTTTGGGCTGTTTCTCCTTCTCCCGGGCATTGGAGGCATTCTCGCTGTCAAAGACCAAAACTTTCTGGATCATGCCGTTTAAAAGGATCACCTCATTGACCCACAGAAGCTTCCTCTCCTGGACCGGCGTTGATTTTGTGGCTTTAAATACCACCTTCTGGCTTTCCTGTCCCTGCTTCTGCTCCTCCAGGATGGCAAATAAGCTGCTCTTTTTCTGCAGGTATCCGGCAATGGACTGAGAGGCGTAAGGCTTTTCCTCATAGCCCGGCACCAGAAGCTTCCCCTGGCGGTTGGCGTTCAGGATCATCCCGTCCTGATCCGCCACAATAACGGCATAGGCTGTCACATCGATCAGCCTGTCAAAAAAGGAGGCCACAGACAGGAAACGTATCTGATCCTGCTTTTTGCTCTCCAGCATAAGGGAGATAAGGCGGCTTCCCTCAATACAGATATCCAGGGCTTCCGAGGGAAGGCTTCGCAGCGGGTTGTTGACGTTGAGCACCCCTGTCATCTTCCCGTGGAAGTAAATGGGGGCGCTGACTCCCGAGTACCCCTGGGACGCCACCCGGTAGTGTTCAAACCCGTCTATGCGGATCGGCTTTTTCTCAAAAAGGCAGACGCCCACATTGCCGGTGCCCATGATGTTTTCCGAGGCGTAGGTTCCGAAGGTCCTCTGATAATCGGGGAAAGGGGAAATCAGGTCATAGACAAAGCCCTCCATATCAGCAAGACTGATATTGCTGTTGAGGGCTGTCATCATATAGCGCATAATACATTGGGACGAATTGAGGATCGTGAAATTTTTCTCCCTGCTTCTCTTCATAGCCTCGTTGTCGCAGGCCGGAAAATCATGGGACCAGGGATCCACGCCGTACTGGGCGCACCTGACCCAGGATCTGGCCACCTCAGGGCGCACCTTCCCCTCGTCGATAATGCCTTTGTTGACAAATTTCTTCCACGCAATCAATACCTTGGCTCTGTCAAATTTCCCCTTCTGTCTTTCCATTATCTTCTCCTTTTTGCCTGGCTGTCTATGTTCTGCATCTGACGGTACTTTGCTACGGTCCTTCTTGATATGGGATACCCTTCCTCATTCAGTATCTGGCAAATCTGCGCATCGCTTAAAGGCTTATGCACATCCTCCTCCCTAATCATCCGGCTGATCCTTCTCTTTATCATGGAGGAGGAAACCACATCCTCCTCCCCGCACACGATCCCCACGTTGAAAAAATATTTCAGGGGAAAGCATCCGTAGGGCGTGTCCGCGTACTTGTCCTGAACCAGGCGGCTGACCGTGGACACGTGCACCCCCATGGAGTCGGCCATCTCCTGCATGGTCAGAGGCTTTAAATACTCCGGCCCCATCTTGAAAAACAGGTTCTGTTTCTCCAAAAGCGCCCAGGCAAACTGATACAGGCTCTGGCTGCGGATCTGAATACTGTTAATAAGAAGCCTGGCCTCCTGGTACTTTGCCCGGATATAGGCGGCCGCCTCCGCGTTAAGCCCGTCGTCGTCCAGCATAGACAGATACTCCTCATTGATCCGGAGCATATTTTCCGCCTCCCCGTTTATGACCACGCCAAAACCGCCTTTCTCCCTGCACACGGTAATATCGGGGATAATATACCCCACCGCGTCACGGGTGCCGTAGCCGTTGGCCGGCTTGGGGTTTAATGCGGCCAGATTCTCATAAATCTCTTCCACCGCGTTTCTCTTAACCCCGTACTGCCGGGCAAGCTTTGCAAAACGCCTCTCGGCCAGATCACCCAGAGACTCTCTGATCATCTTTCCCGCAATCTTTTCATGAGGAAAATCTTTATCCACCTGAATGCTTAAACACTCCGCCAGGTTCCTGGCCCCGATTCCCTTTGGAAGAAAGGTCTGAATCAGGGAAAGGATCTTCTCCCCCATCTCCAGGGGCGCCTCCATGGCATAGCAGATACTGGCAAGATTCCCGACAAAATATCCTCTCCCGTCAATATTCCCCAGGATGTCCAGTCCGATCCGGTGCTCGGCCTCCGGAAGCTTGAGAGAGGCCAGCTGAAGCTTTAAAACCCCCTCCAGACAGTCCAGCTCAAAGGGCGTGCCTTTTAAATTCCACAGCCCTTCCGGATCCAGAATGCCCAGATCTTTCTTCCTGTGAAGCCATTTGTCGTAGCTGAACTCCGAATTGCTGTCATAGGAATCCTCAGGCAGTTCCTCCTCCTCCATGGCATGTACGGCTTCCCTCTGATAGTCCACCTCCAAAAGAGGGTTGGCATAAACCGCCTCCTCCAGATAATGCTCCATCTCCTGGACCGGAAGGGCCAGAATCTTCACCCCCTGGATCATAGCCGTGGTCACCTTCTGCTTCGTAGTCTGCCGGGTATTCTGCTGTGCTTTCGAGTGAATCTGCTGTGATAATTTCACTGGGCTCTCCTTTGTCAAGATTTTGTCAATGTCGCTTTTTTATCTATTTTAGCATTTTTTCACATTTTGTCAACATCAAGAAAGAAAATTTGCAAATTAATATTGCATTTTTTCCATTTTGTGTTACATTTTGTTACATTTTTTGTCTGTTTTTCAATTTCTTCGCATAGTGTCACATTTTTATTGCGGTATAATGCACAAACAAGCTCAGGCAGCGGAGGCCATGATGCCTCCCCTGCCCGGGCTTGTTTTTCAAATTCTCTTTCATCCCCGGCGGTATCTCCAAGACCGGTATGAAGGGTTACTGTCCGCTCTTAAGCGCCTTAATCTTCTCGGTCAGCGCCGGCACGATCTCAAACAAATCTCCCACAATGCCCACGTCAGCTACATTGAAGATGGGGGCCTCCGGATCCTTGTTGATGGCGATGACGTACTCCGAGGAGCTCATACCCGCCACGTGCTGGATAGCGCCGGAGATTCCCACAGCCACATAGATCTTTGGCATTACGGTCTTTCCCGTCTGTCCTACCTGCTGCTGATGGGGGATCCACCCTGCATCCACCGCTGCCCTGGAGGCGCCTACAGCCCCTCCTATGGCGGCCGCCAGGTCCTCGATAAGCTTAAAGTTCTCCGCTTTTCCCAGTCCCCGGCCGCCGGAGACGATGATCTCCGCGTCCTCAATCTTCACTCCGCCCACAGACTCAAAGGGGGTGAATTTTAAAAGCTCTGTCAGGAGAAGTTCTGCGGGCACCTGGATGTCCTCCCGCACTACCTTTGCCTTACGGCCCGGCTCCGGATCCTCCTTCTTAAAGGCTCCCGGACGGATGGTTCCCATCTGCGGCCTTGTCTCGGCGCACAGGATGGTGGCCATCAGGTTGCCGCCGAATGCCGGACGGGTGTAGGCCACATTGCCCGACTCCTCATCCACGTCAAGCTCCGTACAGTCTGCGGTCAGGCCCGTGTGGATCCGCACCGCCACCCTGGAGCCCAGATCACGGCCGTTGTTGGTGGCGCCGATCAGGATCGCGGACGGTTTGTGTTTCTCAATAAGGGCGGTCAGGATATAAGCGTGGGTCTCCGCACTGAAATTCTTGTAGCCCGGGTTCTCCACCACGTACACAAAGTCCGCGCCGTGCTCCGCAGCGGCCTTTGCAGCCTTGGCGCAGTCCGCGCCGATAACCACGGCGCCTACCTTTTCTCCCAGCTTCCCTGCCAGCTTCTTAGCCTGGCCCAAAAGCTCCAGGCCAACGTTCTTCGGCTCATCGTCAAAGGTCTCGATGAAAGACCAGACATTTTTATATTCTTTAAATTTTCCCATTCTTCTCGTGTCCCCTCCCTCTTTATATTAAAGCCTTGGCCTTCATATCGCCAAGAAGCGCCTCCACAGCCTCGGCCGCGCTCTTTCCTTCCACCTTCATGCCGGCTTTCTTTACGGAAGGTGTAAAGGTCTTCTTCACCCGGGTGGGGGAGCCCTTAAGGCCCATCTTTGTGGTGTCCATGTTGCCGATATCCGCGGAGTTTATGACCTTCACCGTCATCTTCTTGGCACGCATCTTGCCTTTCATGGTGGCGGTTCTGGGCTCATTGATGTCCTTGCCTACGGTGCACAGCACCGGAAGCTTGGCCTTAAGGCTCATGATGCCCTCGTCAACCTCCCGATCCACCAGCGCGTACTCCCCGTCCACGTCAATCTTTACGGCAAAGGTAAGCTGGGGGATGTTTAAGTGCTCGCTCATGCTGGCGCCTGTCTGTCCCGTGTCCCCGTCAATGGCCTGCTTGCCGCAGATGATCATATCGTAGTTCCCGATGTAGCGGATGCCCTGTGACAAAATGTAGCTGGTGGCATAGGTGTCGGATCCGCCGAACTCCCGGCCGGACATAAGGACTGCCTCGTCTGCTCCCATCTCCAGGCACTCCCGAAGGGCAGCCTCCGCAGCCGGCGGCCCCATGGACAGAACCGTCACCTTTCCGCCGTAGGCTTCTTTCAGCTGAAGAGCAGCCTCCACGGCGTTTTTGTCGTAGGGATTTACAATACTCGGGACTCCCGCCCGAATCAGCGTGTTGGTTACCGGGTCGATCTTGATCTCAGCAGTATCCGGCACCTGCTTAATGCATACGATAATATTCATATTCTTCCTCCATATTTTTTCTTCCATTATCCCTGGCGGAACGCGATCCCTTTTTCCCCTGCCGGGTAGTTCCATTCCTTTACCACCTTTCCCCCGCTGAGTACGCGGCAGGTTCCGCACTCCAAACATCCAAGGTGGTCGAACATCAGGTTTCCGTCGTCGTCCAGAGAGTAGAGGCCTGCCGGGCAGACGCGGATCACCCTCTGAACCTCCTCCTTATCCCCGTAAGTTTTATCCACCTGAATATGGCTGTGCAGCTCGTCCGTGTTAAATTTGTCAACCCCAAGCTTATCCTGAATCGTCATGTCCTTTTCCTTCCTTTCCGCCTACTCTGAAAATACCTCGGCTACCTCTTCCAGATTTTTATTTTTATCCTCCGCGCCTGAAAGCACAGGGCTGTTTTTCACCGCCTCCTCGTAGGAAGCCAGACAGGCAGCAGAGTAGTCGCCGGCCTCGTTGGCCTTCACGGCCGTCTCGGCGGCCAGGATGGCTGACTCCACAGCCAGATCCATACCCTTTACCACATATCCCCGGTTCACCACCATGGAGGCGGCGTCGCCGATAACCAGTACGCCGTCGCCGTAAAGTTTCGGTCTGGTCTTCTCCCCGCCTTTTCCCAGAAGGTGGGCCGAATACTCGATCAGCTTTCCGCCCTCCAAAAGAGGCTTCACCTCCGGAAGCTCATGAAGCTTGTCTACCAGGCCTGCCACCGTCTCCTGGGAACAGTCAATATCCCCCACCGTGGTCAGGATTCCCAGGGAGATGCTGTCCTTGTTGGTGTACAAAAACCCGTTGCCCTTGTGGCCCAGGGTGGACACGCCCTCAAACATCCAGGCAACGCCTTCTCCGGCCGCCACGCCGAACCGCTCCTCAATAAGCCCGGCATCCAGCTGGATCACTTCCTTGGCTCCCACTTCCACCTCGTCAGGCTTTAACTCCTCCTTCATCCCCAGCTTCTGGGCCAGAAGGGAGTTTACGCCGTCTGCCAGGATCACAAGCTCCGAGGTCATCTCCTCGTCCCCGGCCACAACGCCGCACACTTTGCCGTCCTGAACCAGCAGATCGTCCACCCGGATCCCGGTGATGTACATGACACCCTCGTTCTCCGCCTGGTCTGCCGCCCACTGGTCAAAGCCTCCCCGCAGCACGGAGTAGGACTCCTCCCCCTGGCTGCCAAGATCCTGGGACGCGTACTCCACGGTCTTTCCCGCGTAGGTGAAGATATCCTTCACGATCCGTCTCTCCAGAGGCGCCTCCTGGACGTAGTCCGGGAACACTTTCGCCAGGGTGTGAGTGTAGATGCGCCCGCCTGTCATGTTCTTGGAGCCGCAGGAAGTCCCCCGCTCAATAACCAAAACACCCATCCCTGCCTTTGCCAGCTGCAGGGCGCACACAGAACCTGCAATGCCGCCTCCAACGATGATCACATCAAAATCAGCATCCATTTTATGTACTCCTCCTTATGTTTTTCATGCTCCCTCCCGCCGGATATCCCCTTTCCCGGGTTTGTGGCAGCAGGGAACATGGTTTTTCTCTTACGGGCCTACCGCACCCTCTTGGCCTCCGGCGCCGGATCCGCCCAGCCGGCGTAGGTCTGGACAATGGATGCGTACCGTCTGGCCTCGTCGCCCACAACCTCCAGATCCGTGTCCATCCAGTTTCTTCTGCGCACAGCCACCATGGCCCACTCTTTTGCCGAGCCTTTCACATAGTTGGCCGCGTCCGGCTCGCCCTTGGTCCAGATTTCCCCTGACGGCAGCGTCAGCTCCAGGTACATGGGAGTATCCGGAAGCTCCAGTCCGTTGATCCGGTAGATGTTGGGCCTTGCCTGCCAGGACAAAAACAGCGTGCTGGTGATCCGGTCGCGAACCACCACGTCCATGCCCAGTGCGTCGTAGATGTCAACGGAGTGGGCCCACAGCTCCATCAGCCTTGCGGAGCACAGGCTCTTTGCCGACATGGGAAGCCCGGGAGCCCAGGGAATCCGATCCTTGGGGTTTTTGTCCAAAAACTCAACTGCCAGGCGGCTCCTCACCTCTCTCCACCAGGCCAGCACCTCCCTGCCGCTCATGTGGTGGAAAGCGGTTGCCCGCACATACTCGTCCTCGCCGGCCTCGGCCTTGGAGATCTGCACCAGATCCTCCGCCTCCCCGTGGATCAGCTTGATGGCCGCCTGGTCAAAGAACGCGATGTGGATAATGGCGTCCTTCAGCACCCACTTCTCACACGCCTCCAGAGGCATCATCCACTGCTCCTCGGTAAGATCCGCCACCAGCACGTCCACCGCGGCCTGCTCGGCCAGAAAATCATTGACAATCCCTTTCATTTACCCATCCTCCTTGTTTTTATCGGTACTGCTTAAGCAGCGCGCGCCCTGCAATGTGAATCATGATCTCGTCGGTTCCGCCGCCGATCCTCTGAACCCTGGAATCCAGCCACAGCCTGGAGATCCGGCAGTCCGTCGTGTATCCGATGCCGCCCATGATCTGCAGCGCGTCGTCGATGATCTCGCATGCGGACCGGCCGCAGTACAGTTTGGTCAGAGCCGAATCCACCTGCACGGACTCCTTGTTCTCGATCTTCCATGCGGTGCGGTAAACCATGTTCCGCATATTCTCAATTTTCATCTTCATCAGCGTGATCTTCTCCTGGATCAGCTGCCTGTCCGCCAGAGGTTTTCCGAAGGTCACTCTCTGGTTGGCGTATCTGGCCGCATCCTCAAAGGCGCACTCCGCATAGCCCAGAAGCTCGGCGCCGATCAAAAGCCGCTCCACCTCGAAGTTCAGCATGGCCTGCATAAAGCCGTTGCCCTCCACGCCTACCAGATCCTTCTCCTCCAGCTCCACATCCTCCATGTACACCTCACAGGTGTCCATGAAATGCCAGCCGATCTTCTTTAAGGGCTCGATCTTCACCCCCGGCGCGTCCATGGGCATCCACCACATGGAGAAGGCGCTCTTTTTGTTGGCCGCGCCGTCTTCCTCCTCGGCGTTCTTGGCAAGGCACAGCATATATTTGGCTCTCTTGGCATTGCTCATAAAGGTCTTGTGGCCGTTTATGTACACTTTCCCGTTCTTTCTGGTGTAGGTGGTTGCGATGGCGCTGCTGTCCGACCCGGCCTGAGGCTCCGTAAAGCCCAAAACAAATCCCGGCTTCCCGGCCTGGATCTGCTCCATACACTGGCTTATCTGCTCCTCACTGCCAAACTCCAGCATATCGGCGATAGACAGCGCCTGACCGAACACGGAATGAGGGCCGCCGTGCTTGGTGATCTCCTCGGCCACCAGCATCATAGTGGTAATATCTACCGGTGTTCCGCCGTACTCCTCCGGCACGCCCAGAAGTCCGAACCCGCTCTCCATCAAAGCATCCACAAACTCCTGAGGATAGCGCCCCTCCTCGTTGCACTGCTTCATGTACTCCTCCGTACAGTCCCTCTCAATGACCTCATCCAGGGATTCCAACAACAGCTCCTGCTCCTCTGTTAACCGAAAGTCCATAATCATTCTCCTTTTTGACTTTATTCTTCTTCCATACAGTGGGAACCTCCGCCTACAGGCAGAAGGCCCTTTGCCCTGCGTTTTTCATTTCTAAGCTTCAGCCGGTACCGCTCTGCCACCCGGCTCTTCCTGATCTTCCCCGCGTCGTCCATGTCAAACTCGTCAATAAAATCCAGGTACCGGGGTTTTTTGTAGCTGGAAATATACTGCCTGCAGTGATCCTGCACCTCCTTAAGGGTCAGCGTATGCCCCGGGCGAAGGCTGACCACAGCCATCACCGCCTCCCCCATGGCACGCTCCGGCACGCCGAAAACCACACACTCCAAAACTGCCGGGTGGCGCTTGATAACGCCCTCCACCTCCTGGGCAAAGACATTTTCCCCGCCGGACTTAATCATGTCCTTCTTTCTTGACATAAGGTACAGATACCCGTCCTCGTCCTTCCACATCAGATCCCCGGTCCGCAGCCAGCCGTCGTCCCCGAACGCCTTTTTTGTAAGCTCCGGCTGTCTATAGTACCCTTTCATCACCGCCGGGCTTTTTACCAGACACTCCCCTATCCGGCCCGGCGGCAGCTCTTTTCCGTCCTCATCGGCCACGATGGCCTCCAGAAAGGGCATAGGCCGCCCTACGCTCTTGATCCTGGAAAGGTTCTCCTTTGCCATCTGCCTTGTCAGCACCAGGCTGGTTCCCAGGCCGCTCTCGGTCTGCCCCCATCCGTAGTTCATGACGCAGTTGGGAAATGCGGCGTAAATCTTCTCCACAATCTCCGGCGTGGTACACCCTGCGGCGCTCTGGACCAGCCTGACGCCGGACAAGTCAAACTCTCCCAGCCCGGGGCAGTCTAAAAGCCGCAAATAGGTGCTTGGGGGAAGAAGCATCAGGTAAGTAACCCGCTCCTTCTCAATCAGGCCCAGGATGGTCTCCGGATCAAACACATCGCAGATCACTAAGGTGGCGCCGCTGGCAAAGGCGGAGAGATACCAGCTGTGGCCTCCGTGATGCTCTAGGGGGCACTGGATTAGCACCACATGATCCGGATCCGAACCCATCATGTTGGAGTTCATCACCCCCATGGCCTCGCATATGTCGGCGCTGTGGGTCCGCATGGCTCCCTTCGGAAGCCCGGTGCTCCCTCCCGTAAACTGGATCCTGGACAATGCCTCCCCGTCTGCAAAAAGCGCTGGCTCTCCCTCCGGCTGCCCCTCCATCCGCTCCCGGATGGAAGGCCCCCAGGCATCGGAAACCTCCGAACACAGGAAGGATACGCGGTCCCCGAAAGCCCCGGAAATCTCCTCCACATGAGCCAGAAACTGGGCGTCAAACAGAAGCACCGACGCGTCGCTGGCCTCAAGAAGGTACTGCAGTTCCCTTGGAACCAGCCGGAAGTTTAAAGGCACCGCCACCCCGCCGATCTTCTGCACTGCGTAGTAGGCCGCAAGCAGCATGATGCTGTTGGGAAACATGTAGGCCACCTTATGGCCTGCCTTTACCCCCATATCCAAAAGCATGTGGGCCATCCGGTTGATCTGCCTGTTAAACTCCTCGTAGGACAGACGGACGTCCCTGTGGATCACCGCCGTTTTCCGGGGATATCGGCGCACGTTCACCATCAGCAGTTCGCTTACATTCTGATAAAACATGGCATCTTCTCCCCGCTATTTTTTGGAAAATCTGGCCACCATCTCTTTGTACTCCAAAGTCCGGGTGCAGAACGGGGATGCGGTGGACTCGGCCTCCATGACAGCGCCCACCATGGGATCCGCGGCCCCGTTCATGATACCCTTTGTGATGCTTAAGGAGTTGGCCGGTATGGCAGACAGCGCCTGCGCGTACTCAAGAGCCTTCTCCTCCAGCTCCTCCTTTTTCACCACCCGGTTCACAATACCCATGTCACAGCCTTCCTGCGCTCCGAACCGCTTTCCGAAGAACAGAAGCTCCTTTGCCCTCTGGGCGCCCACAACCTGCTGGAGCATGGCCATAATGCCCATCTCCGGTATAATGCCGATGGCACAGAAATTGGGGATGAACACGGTCTTATCCGAGGCCACCACCAGATCGCAGGCCAGCACAAGGCTCACCGCCCCGCCTACCACATACCCGTCGGCCACGGCGATTACCGGCTTGCCAATCTGGCGGATAGCTTTCACGGCGGCGATGTACCGCCTCAAAAGCTTCCGGCTGTCCTCTATGGTCATGTCCGGGCCTCCCTGGCTTAAATCCCCGCCTGTGGAGAAATTGTCGCCTGCGCCCCTCAAAAGGATCACCCGGGTCTTGTCGTCCCTGTCAAGCTCTGTAAAGTACCCGCACAGCTTATCCATCATCACGGCGCTGATGGCATTCTTCTTTTTGGGCTGATTCAGGTAAATTACCGCAATGCCCCCATCCTTTTTCTCCAGATATACTACATCCTTCTCTTCCATATTCCGTCCCTCTCCTACAGATTTCTCGCTGCCAGATATCCTGCCTTGGTGGCGTCCGCCATCCTGGCCGGGTTGATGCAGTCGCCTACAACGGCCACCTCTTCCACCACGCCCTTTAAGGATTTGGCCAGTGCCATATTTTTCTGGAAGCCAAGGGTCACTGCCACCGTGTTGGCCGGCACAAAGAACTCGGTGCCGTCCTGGCGCACGGCCTTGACGCCCTTATTGGTAATCTCCGTCACCTTTGTGAGAGGCTCAAGGGTACAGTCCTCAGACTCTTTAAAGGCCGACGTAACATGGAACCGGTCGCTGCCGCCCACATCCCAGCCCACTTTCTTGCGCTCCTCGAAAATGGTCATCTTCCTCTTATACTGCAAAAGCAGGGTTCCCAGCTCGCACCCCGGAAGGCCGCCGCCGATGATGGCCACATTCTTGCCGATGGGCCACGGGCTGATTCCCGTCACCAGCCTGGCAAAGGCAGGGGTGTAGTAGAACTTTAAGAAAATGGAACCGCAGGTCCACATAACTTTATTGATAAGCCCCGGTTTTTTCGGCGCCTTTCCGTTTAGCATCTCCAGGAAATCGTGGGAGAGAACCACGTTCTTGCCGTCAGCGCCCGGCACGTCAAGGCCTATGGGCTCACCGCCGATTGCCACGATCACCGCATCCGGCCTCTCCCTCATCACCAGCCGCTTGGTAACCTTCGTATTCAGCTTCACCTTGATCTCCGGGTGCTTCTTTAACTCATGCTTGTAGTGCTGCAAAAGCCGCTCATAGGTGGGGCTGAAGATGGAGCTCATCACCAGGCATCCGCCCACTCTGGGGCCCCTCTCGTAAACCGTCACCTGATGGCCCTGCTCACAGGCAGTCACCGCCGCAGACAGGCCTCCCGGGCCGCTTCCGATGACCATAACTCTCTTCCGGTCTTTGGTCTTCTCAAACCTGGGCCTGTCAAGCTCTTTGCCAAGCCTTGGGTTGACGCCGCAGTACTCCAGCACCTTTCCGGAACTGACCACGTCGTCCAGACACCGGCAGCAGCAGATACATTTGTTCAGATCCTCCAGCCTGTCCTCCATCACCTTTCTGCCGAACTCCGGATCCGCGATGTTGTAGCGGAGGCCGGCGATAATGTCCGCCTTCTTGTCCGCAAGGATCTGCTCCATCACCAGGGGATCCGTGTTGCGGTAGGCGCAGGCCACAGGTTTCTTGGCCACGGTCTTGATCTTCTCCGACACCCAGGACCAGTAGCCGTCGGGAACGGTCTTGATGGTAAGCGGTATGCTGCTCTCGTGCCAGCCGATGGCCAGGTTGTGCATGTCAATGCCCGCCTCCTCCAGAAGGGGAGCCACTTTTAAAGCATTTTCAATGCCGTTGCCCTCCCCCAGCTCGGAGCTTACGTACTCCACAGGGGACCAGCGGCAGGTGATTAAATAGTCGGGTCCCACCTCGGCCCTGACAGCCCTGATAACCTCCAGCACCAGGCGCATCCGGTTCTCAAAGGAGCCGCCGTACTCGTCGGTCCGGTTATTGGTGGCTGGGGACATGAACCGGTTCATGACGCCTCCCACGCCGGCCATGATCTCCACGCCGTCCCACCCGGCTTTCTTGATATACCGCGCCGTCAAAACATAGTGGTTAATGAACATGTCAATGTGCCGCTTCTCCATGGGCGTAAAGGGCGGCATGCCCTTTAAGATCACCTGGGGAGTCGGGCCCCACGTCTTTTCCTTCTCCTCGTCGTCCGGCTTCCAGGCGTGTACAGTCCAGGGCTGTCCCACCAGAAGGCCTCCGTGCTTATGTACCACCTCGGCCATCTTCTTTAACCCGGGAAGATGATCGTCGCAAAAAGCCCCCGGCAGAGGATGTACATGGAGTGCCGACTCGTCGGCAAATTCCCTGTGGAACGGCGACACGGTCTGGCAGATCAGCGCCGTACCCCCGGCGGCACGCTCCTCCAGATAGTTATAAAAACGCTGGGTCGGAACCTCGTTTATGACGTAACCATAACCCGGCGACATGGAAGTTGTCATCAGGTGGTTTTTCATGACCACATTTCCGACCTTGATCGGTGATGCCAGAATATTACATCTGCCCATACTTACTTTCCTCCTTCAACCATTTTATGGATTACAGTGCGCGGACGGCTTTCCAGAAATCCTCCGCAATGTGGAACACGCCCACCCGGTTAGCTGCCCGCATGGCCATCTTGGCGATGTTCTCCGGCGGCCTTCCGTCCACTCTGAAGAGATTGTCCAGAACCTCGTCGATCATGGCCGGATACTCCCTGAACAGCCTCCGAATCTCCATGACCTGCGGAAATCTCCGGTAATGCTTCAAATCCCTCATAATAAAGTTCCGGTCCAGGGCCTTCTTGTAGATGGACAGGCTCTCCGCGGAAAAGTCTCTCTTTTTCTTGGCCCGCAGCACGGTCTCCGCCGCCAGCCGCCCCGACTCGATGGCAAAGTCCATGCCTCTCACCATAAAGCCCAGGTTCATCACAAATCCGGCCGCATCCCCGGTCACCAGGACGCCGTCGCCGACTAACTCCGGAACCATCCGGTATCCCGCCTCGGGAACCAGGTGTGCGGAGTACTCGATAAGTTTCCCCCCTGCGATCAGCGGCTTTACCACCGGATGCTCCTTTAACCGGTCCACCATCTCCACAACCGTCAGGCCGGAGCGCTCAATGTCGCTTACAGTGGCCACAACGCCGATGGATACGCTGTCCTTGTTGGTGTAGAGGAATCCGCCGCCGATGCTTCCTCCGGTGCAGTCGCCGTCAAACAGCCACCCTGCGCCCTCGTCGTCCGTCACCCCGAAGCGGTCGGAAACCGTCTTTGTGTCCAGTTTGATAACTTCCTTGGCCCCCACTGCCACCTGAGAGGGAAGAAGCTCCTTTTTCATCCCCAGCTTCTGAGCAAGAAGGGAGTTTACCCCGTCCGCCAGGATGACCACATCCGCGTAGGCCTCCTCGTCTCCGGATTTCACGCCGATAACCTTTCCACCTTTTACCACCAGATCGTCCACCCGGACACCGGTGATAATCATGGCTCCGGCCTTCTCCGCCTCGTCCGCCATCCACTTGTCAAATTTGCTCCTCAGCACCGTGTAGGAAGCGCAGCTTTCCAGGCCCAGCTTTTTGCTGGTGTAGTCCAGGGTCATGGCGCCCCTGCGGGTAGCCATGGAAATCCGTTCCTTGGTGATCTTGCGCTCAATGGGCGCCCGCTCAGCAAAGCCGGGCATCAGCTTTTCCAGGCTGTGGCCGTAAAGCCGGCCGCCGGTCATATTCTTGGAGCCGCAGGACTGTCCCCGCTCAATGAGGCAGACCGAAAGGCCTGCTTTGGCCAGGCGATATGCCGCAGCAGTGCCGGCCAGGCCGCCGCCGACTACGATCACGTCAAATCTCTCTTCACTCATTCCTTCTACCTTTTCCTTTCTCAAAATTTCTATTCCTTTTATTTGCAAATTCCGTGCCAACCGTTTCATTTTTCAAGAAATTTTCTATTTTAAAGCTTTTTCTGTTTTCCGGCAGATCGGCACATTTTTTGCATAAATAAAACCAGTTGGCCTGCAGGGCAAAGCTGTCTGTTTGATTATCCCACGTCCATGCCATTGCCTGATAATATCCTTTTTCTTGGACGGGAAGTAAACAAACTGTCCCCTCTGCCGGCAGGCAAATAAATATGAAACCAAAGGAGAAATGCAGTTATGAAACGTAGCGACATGCCGAAATTCGGCAATCTTCAGAACCTGAAGGTTCTCAACGCAGCGTCCGTAGTAGCCGGCCCCTTCCTGTGCCAGCTGTTTGCCGAGCAGGGCGCCGATGTCATCGAGCTGGAGAGCACCCGCGTACCCGATATGTACCGGATGTACCAGGAAGCCTGGTCCGTGGAGCGCCGCAACCAGAGAATGACCTCTTTAAACATCCCCACCCCCGAGGGAAAGGAGATCCTCCTCACCATGTGCAAGTGGGCCGATATCCTGGTGGAGTCCTCTAAGGGCGGCACCTGGGAGAAATGGGGCGTTACAGACGAGGTGCTGTGGGAGGCCAATCCGGCTCTGGTAATCGTTCACATCTCCGGCTTCGGCCAGTTTGGCGATCCTTCCTATATTAACCGCGGTTCCTTTGACAGCATCGGCCAGGCTTTCAGCGGCTACATGAGCATCAACGGAATGCCGGATCCCCACCCGCCCTACGTGGCAAAACCCTTTATGGGCGATTACATGACCGGCCTTATGGGCGCATGGGCTGCTCTTGCTGCTTACATCCGCGCCAAGGAGACAGGCATCGGCGACAGCATTGACTGTGCACAGTTTGAGGCGCTGGCCAGAGTGCAGGGTTCCTACTTATCCAACGGCTTAAACAGAGGCGAGCAGCCGCCCCGTATGGGCAACCTGGACACCGTAGGCGCCTGCAAGGGAACTCAGCAGTGCAAGGACGGCTGGATCTTCATCGCCGTAGGCGGCAGCGGCCCCATCCGCAAGATGATCGAGTTCTTCGGCCTGGCCGGCGACCCGGATTTCGACGGCATCATCCAGTCCATTACCAGAGACAAACCGGAGCGGGCGAGGAAGTTCAACGAGAAGCTGGAAGGCTACTGTGCCGACCACACGGTGGAGGAAGTGTTTGAGGTTATGTCCTCCATGTCCGTTCCCTGCAGCCCCATCATGACCTACCAGACCATGCAGGAGAACTCCCACTACAAGGCGCGCAAGGTGTTCGAGGAGTGGCATGACGAGATCACCGACAAGCCGGTGAAGGGCGTTACCATGATCCCCCGGTTTAAGAAACATCCCGGGCAGCTGGTTCGCGGCGGGGCCAAGTACGGCGCCGACACGGAAGATATAATGGAAGAGTTCGGATACACGAAGGAACAGCTGGAAACATTCTATGAGAAGGGAATCATCAACCGCCCCAAAGAATAATTCAAAATACAGCGGCCGGATAACAGGCAGTTATCCGGCCGCTATTTTATTGAATATCCTTTGTTTGGCTAAGGGAAGTACATTTCGGTCGGGATTTGCCGCCGGAAGTGTTTAACCGGCCTCCAATCCCAACCGTTTTAAAAATCAGTTATGCTGCTTTGGAACCCTTGCTGCTTGCTTTTACTACAGGAAGCAGAACAGCCTGGATCAGGAGCAGAACGATAACCATACCGATACATCCTGCGTAGGAGCCGGTGCGGTCATAAATCTGTGCGTAGATCATCGGTGACAAACCTGCCGCCACCATAACCGTGGTTGTTACCAGGGAGTAGATATTGGAGTAATCTTTCGTTCCGAAAGCCTCTCTCGTGATCATGGGGTTGCCGATGGTCAGAGGAACAAAGCTTAAGGAGAAAAGGCCTACGCCAAGGTAGAAAATACCGGTGCTGGTGCCGCCTGTAAGAAGGATGGCTGCCAGTCCGCCTGCTGCCAGAAGACAGCAGATAATGTTGGTTGTAATACTGCCGATCTTATCGCACAGCCAGCCCACAATCGGTCCGCGGGGAAGTCCGGCGATAGACAGAATGGAAAGCGCCATTGCACCTGCTGCCGCTCCGATGGGAACCGTGGCGCTGTAGCTGGGAAGCTGCTGGTTAAGGCTCGGGCACAGACAGGAAATAAACGCTACTACCAGCACCATATAAAATGCCGGGGTCTTGACAGCCTGGCTGCGGGTAAGGCCTTCCGCCGCTGCCGCAGGAGCTGCTGCCTTGGAATTATTCTCCGCCGGGGCATCGTCTGCGCCGTAAGGTTTCGCACCCATCTTCTCCGGGAAACTCCGTACAAACAATACGCACAGTACCAGACAGCCGATGATTGTGATAATGCCGACGCGGAAACGGGCAGCCTGCCAGCCGACGCTGGTGATCATCTTCTGAATCTGGGGATTTACGAAGTATCCGGTCACACCGGTGATACATCCCACTACAGACAGGGCAAACGCCGTTTTCTTCTTGAACCAGCGGTTAATCAGGATCGGCTGGGGCAGATACATAAAGAAGCCTGCCGCAACGCCGTAAAGGACACCGAACAGGTTCCACTGCCACAGCTGGGTAAATGTGCTGCTCCACAGATAGGCAGCTCCGAACAGAACGATAATGCCGGACATAATCCACCGGATGTCGTACTTCTCATAGATCTTTCCGATAACCGGCTGAAGAGCCGCCGCAATCCATGAATAGATGGTCAAGTACAGGGAAGCCTGCGTTCTGGACCATCCGAACTCCTCCATAACCGGGGTAAGAAACATACCAGCAGTGTTACAGAGAATGGTGATCAGCATGGCGCTGCAGCCCACGCATCCCAGGACTATGAGCCATGGATTAAAATTAGATTCTTTTTGTGTTCCCATAAATTCTCTCCTTTTTTCTTGGAATTCTGATTTTGCTTCCTGCTTAGCCTTTCCGGCAATAAACAACCGCATATTATTTATGCAAATTTAATACCATATTATAGATTTTTTAAAATTTTCTTACTTTTTTTATTTTTCCCCTTTCTTTCGGCGCTTTCGCCCATACATTTTTAATAATTTCCCTTTTTCTATCCTTTTTCTTTTATACAACTTCCACATTTTGTACCTGTACAAATTGTCACAGGTATCATTCTGTCACTTTTTGACGTCCCTTCGCCTTTCCGGTTTCCGCGCTACTGGGTGGTCTCAAAATATTCCCTCTTTCCCAGCTTCCCTTCCCGGTACATTTTGTCCGCAATATCCCTGCCAAACCCCAGCTCCTCCAGAATGTCCTCATTATCCATGCCGATGCTGGGCGCGCCTCTCCACACCTGCCCCGGATAATTTGTAAGCTTCGGCATCACATTGACGCCGGGGATATCCGTCACGCCGTCGGCGGCCTTCCATGTAGTGAACACTTCCCTTGCCACATACTGGGGGTTGGTCTTTGCCGACTCGTAATCCATCAGGCGGGAACAGGGAACCCCCGCGTCCACGAAAGCCTTCTCCGCCTCCTCAGCCGTGTGGCTGGCCACAAAATCCGCCATGGCCTTCTCCACCTTCTCGGCCGCCGGGGTATCCACAGGGATCAGGGTGCTTCCCTCCGGAAAGTCCTCGCTTCCGTATTCCAGCCCCAGCACCGATAAGCCCTTGGCCACGGCCCCGGATCCTAAAAACAGCACATAGATTTCCATCCCGTCCCTGCACTCATACGTTCCGTAGCAGGCGCAGATGCGGCTGTGGTTCCCTTCCTTAATATAATCCAGGCCGTACCGCAGATAATCCGTGGGGTAATTGGCCTGCATCCTCATCATCAGCTCATACTGAGCAATGTCAATGCTCTCGCCCTTTCCCGTCTCCCTGGCTTTAAGGAGCGCTGCCAGGGACATGCCGAAGCCGTAGTAGGACGCGGCAAAATCTCCCGGAAACGGCATGGCCGGCGCCGAAGGCTGTCCCGGAAGCCCGTTCATCCTCATGACACAGCCGAAGGCCTGCGCAATGGGGTCATAGCTGGCCCTCTTTACATATTCCGGCTCGCCGGTCTGCCCGAACCCGGAGATATGGACAATCACCAGCCTGGGATTTCTCTCCCACAGCACCTGATCCGACAGCCCCAGCTTCTCATATCTTCCCCCCACAGAAGCCTCGATAAGCACATCCGATGTTTCCAGAAGTTTTAAGAAAACCTCCCGGCCTTCCTCCTTCCGGTAATCCATAGCCAGGCTTCTCATGTTCCGTCTGTCCTGCTGCCAGGATCCGCTCCGTCTTGCTATGCGGCAGGAATCGATCACCTTGGGGTGCTCCACCCAGATCACATCCGCCCCGTGCTCCGCATACAGTTCCCCCGCAAAAGGAGCCGCCACAGAGGCACCCATCATCACCACCCTGTAGCCGGCCAGCAGCCCGAATTCAGGGATATCCGTACTTTTTGCCATATAAACCTCCCGTTTTCCCACAGTTTCTCTGTGTTTTTTCTGTTAAATAATGCAAAAACCATGCCATCTGTACTTTCTTATACAAAAAAAGATGATTTCAGGCATGTTTTTTGCAATAATAGATAAAAATACGTTTGCGAAAAAAGGAGACCTTATGGAAAAAAAGCAATCATCGTTTCTCGTGGCATTTCCTGTTTCTTCTGTATACTTCGGCGCCCTGGTAGGCCCTTCCATGGTATCCGGCGCATTTGCCGCCGTGTACTTTGCGCCTTACGGCGCCTGGGGCCTTGTCCTCCCTCTGGTGACCATGGGCCTGGCCGCCTTCATTGTCACCTGCGGGATGATCGGCATCAGCCGCTGGAAGGTGTACGACTACTCCTCCTACGCCAGAAAGCTTTACGGCCCTCTGTCCCCCGTCCTGTCGCCGCTTCTGGAAATATTTCTGGTTTTGGCCATGATTGTGGGCGGCAGCTCCGTCATTGCCATGGGCGGCACCTTTTTTAACAGCCTTCTGGGAATGCCTGTGTTTTTGGGCGCTGTGCTTATGGCCCTCATCAGCTCCCTTCTGGTTTTGTGGGGCGCCAATCTGGTGAGAAAATCCTCCACCTTCATGACCATTGTCCTGGTGGTCGGTTTCTTCCTCCTGGTGGTATTTGCCGCAGGCACAAAGGCCCAGAGGCTTTCCGCCATCATTTCCCGCTGGGAAACTCCGGCAGGGATCGGGTTTTTAAGCGGTGTGGTCCCCGCCTTGTCCCTGGGGCTCTCCCATGCCAGCAACGCGCTTACTTTAAGCAGCGTAAGCCAGAATATCCTCACCCGAAAAGACGCCGTTATGGTAGGGCTTATCAGCTTTGTGTTAAACAGCTCCGCTTTTATCGCCTGTACCGTTTTGATCCTGCCCTACTGCCCCGAAGCCCTGGCAGAGAGTGTTCCCAATCTCTATATCATCAACACCTTCCTTATAGAGAGGGTTCCCTGGCTGCCTGTGGTCTACTCGGTTGTCATGTTCTTCGGCCTTGCCTCCAGCGGAGCCCCTCAGCTTCACGCCGTGGCCTCCCGGGTCCTTCCCCTCTATCCCGCTTCCTGGAAGATGAAGGATCTGACAAAAAACATTATTTCCAGCGTCATCTACATGACGGTCTGCATCGCCATCTCGTTTCTCGGCCTGAGAACCATCATCAGCGCCGGTTACGGTCTTTTGGGCAGCCTGGCAGTACCTTTAATCGTCATTCCTTTGTGTATTGTCATGCCTGTCCGCCTCTACAAAGAAAGGAGCCTGAAAAATGACTGACTATTTTGATTTAACCGGACAGGTCGCCGTGGTCACCGGAGCCAGCGCCGGCCTCGGAGCCCAGTTTGCCAAAACCCTGGCTGCCCGGGGAGCCGATGTGGCCATCCTGGCCCGCCGTACGGATATGCTGAAAGCCCTGGCAGAGGAAATCACCCTGGAAAGCGGCCGCCGCTGCCGCTATTATACCTGCGACGTAGGACAGGAGGCTTCCATCGAAGAGGCCGTATCCGCTATCCTGACGGATTTTACCAAGATCGACATCCTGGTTAACAACGCAGGGATAGTCAAGTACTCAAGAGATTTCCCGTCCCACACCACCGAAAAGTGGAACACGGTTTTGTCCGTGGATTTGACCGGAGCCTTTCTCTTCAGCCGCTATACAGCCCAGCGATCCATGATCCCCAACGGATACGGCCGCATCATCAACCTGACCAGCGTGGCCGCCATCCAGGGTGGCCTGGGCACTGCCAGCTACTCCGCAGCCAAAGGCGGAATCTTAAGTCTGACCAAGGCCATGGCCGCTGATCTGGCTCCCTACGGCATTACGGTCAATGCCATAGGCCCGGGCAACGTGGAGTCGGAGATGAGTGCGAAAACCATGGACAACCCATTTGTGAAGGAGATGATCGCAAAGACGCCCATGAAGCGTTTCGGCAGAGCCGAGGAGTTAAGCGGTATCCTTCTGGCCTTCGCCAGCCCTGTCTCCTCCTACACCACAGGTCAGGTCGTCTATGTGGACGGCGGGATGACCTCCGTGCTGTAGGGCCGGAAACACACCTGAAAATGAAAAAAGAGTATCTCGGATCCCAATCCCAGATACTCTTTTTGCCTGAAAACCTTTCTTTAAACTATCTCGTCCAGAAATACTCCGCTTAAAACCTGCACCTTCCTCATCCACGGCGCAGCCGCCGCGGCATTCTCCTGCCCAAACAGCCAGCCAGTCAGCTCTGCTATGGTAACTTCCAGGCTCTCCACGGCTTCCATCCCGGCTTCCCAGGGGCATATCCCGGATGTATCCGGCCCAATCTTCCACAGAAACACTCCGTTATTCCCCCTGCACAGCCCATCTTCCACCGTCAGCCGCACGGTCAGCGGCGCCGTCCCCTTTTGGCAGGAGCGCAGCCGGATTGCCGTCATAAATGTTTTCAGATGGATGATCCTGGCCATGATCACCGGGGCTTTGTCCTTTTGAGGCTTAAGCCACTCATCTCTGGTCAGAAGCATCCGCTGCTCCTTTTTTTCCTCTCCCCACCAGCACCGCAGACCCTCCACAGTCTGTTCTTCCTTTCCCCTGCCGCCATCCTCCCGGCTCACAGTCAGGGCCTCCATCCAGCCCGCCTCGCTCTCCAGCTCTTTTAAAAGCCTCTCCACGTACTCCGGCGTCCTCAGGGCAAAAACCTGATATCTCTCCTCAAGCCACCGGTTCATCCACTGTGCCGCCCATGCCGCGTCCAGCCCGTCCCGGGGGACTCTTACCTTTCCTGCGGCCGTCTCCATCTCAGGCTCCAGCGTCCAGGAAGGCTGCCGGCAGACCGTGACAAAATCAAAGGGCTCATAGATCATTACATTCGCCGGCATGAGAAAGCAAAATCCCCTCTCCTCCCGGTACAAATCCTCAAGCGCCCGGGATAAGAGGCTGCGCATCAGCCCCCGGCGCCTTCTGTCCCGCGCCGTGGCCACCGCCACAATATAGTCTGTGTCCCACACCTGCACTCCCGCCCGGACTCTGTAAGGGTTTAGGTGGACCATGGCCTCGATCCGCCGCCCCTCTTCGTCCACCGCCGCCAGGATCCGGTTGTCCCGCGCCTTCTCCCTGTAGTAGTACTCCAAAAAGCTCTCCGAATCCTCCGGAAATGCCTCCCGCCACAAAGGAAGGGTGTCCCTCTTTTCCTCCTGCCTTAAATACCGTATCATATGACCCCCATCTCTCTCTGCTTTACCGAATACTTCCGCGCAAATCCCACGGGACAGTAACTCATTTTGGCCCGCCTCAGCCCTTCCAGCCCCAGATCGTCCTCCCGGTTCACAAGCACTGCGTCGGGAAATTCATGGATCAGAAACTGCTGGTTGATAAACTGGTACAGCCCCCGCATTCCGCTGTTGGCCTTCTCAATGTGGATAATGGCCATTTGTTCGCAGGGATTGTAGCTGCCTATGGTAAAGGCCTCCAGGTTCCCGTCAACATAAACACCGCTCATCCGGACGCCCAGGATTGAACAGTTGTTCAGTATCTCGTGGATGCCCTCGATCTCATAGTCCAGGTGCTCCTCCACGTCCTCCCCCTTGTCCTGTCTCCACCGATCCAGAAAATCCCACACGTCACACCGGTCAGAACAGCACAGCCTTCTGTACTCTGCCCTGTCCCCGTACTCTCTCAGAAAGGCGTTGAGATTATTCTTCTTTTTGTGGAGCTTTTTCCCTGCCAGGGTCCGCATGGCCTCCCCGTCGTAAAGGTAGTCCTTCAAATCCTCCACCTCCCGGACCTCATATTTCTCCGGATCCAGATTAAGGGCCGTCACCGCCTCCTCGTCCGCCAGGCGGATCTCATAAGGCCGGCGCAAGCTTTCATTAAAAAAACGGACCATCTCATAAAAACAGTCTTTTAGATCCTCCTGCCTGCAGGCAGGCATGGCCCCCACTTCCCTGCCGTCCAGGCTCATAAGCCACTGAATAGCTCCGCGGCTGCTTACGGCATAGCGAAGTTCGCTGTAGTTTCTCCACAGAAAACCATCCAGAAACACGCTCTCGCATGTCTTGTTGGGGCGCAGGCAAAAATACGGTTCCAGTATCTCGATACTCTCCGCCTTTACAGGCCGAAAGTGCAGTTGGCTGTCTGACTCTGTCATCATTTCTCCCTTTCCATATCTGTAAATATGATTACCTGACTGATGATATAGCATATTTTCATCGGATTTACAAGCCCCCTTTTGTGCCGGATGCGCCGTTTCCACGCTGTTTTTTATAAAAGCCCTTAAGCATCGCCGCGGACGCAAACGCCCCAATCATTTCCGTAACCGCAAAGCCGCTCCAGACTCCCTCAGCCCCCAAAAACCTGCTCAGCACAAAGGCAATGGGGATAATGGCTATATACCGGATGAGGGATATGGCCAGGGAGGGAAAACCCTTTCCCATGCCCTCAAAGGTCCCGCTTATCATCACAGAAACAGCAGACAGCACAAACCCGCAGCTGATCATGCGAAGAGCCTTAGCCCCCTCAGTAACTGTCAGAGGATTCTGGGAAAACATTCCCATAAGCTGCTCCGGAACGGCCATACACAGCCCCGTCCCCAGCGCCATAATCCCGGCGCCCAGAATCAGGGACACTTTTAAGATGCTTCTTACCCGATCCTGCCGCCCGGCGCCGTAATTAAAGCCTACCACAGGACGTATCCCCTGGACAATTCCGTTGGCCGTAAGGTAGATAAAGGTCTGCAGCTTATAGTAAATCCCCAGAATCAACACATAAACCTGGGAAAACTCCGCCAGTATCCCGTTAAGCGCCGTAATCAGAAGGGACGGCAGGCCGATATTCAGGGCCGCCGGTATCCCCACCCGGTACATCCGTTTGTACGCGTCCCCTTTCAGCACATCCCTCTTAAAACAGACTCTTACCGGAAGGGGCTTTACGGCGTAGACAGCCACGTACCCCATAAGGCTTGCCGCCTGCCCAATCCCTGTGGCAATGGCCGCCCCCCGGACTCCCATCGCCGGTATGGGCCCTGCCCCGAAGATGAGAACCGGGTCAAGGATGATGTTTGCGATGCATCCGAGAAGCATACAGCCCATGGACACCTGCATCCGCCCCACTGCCTGGAAAATTTTCTCAAAAGACACTCCCAGAGTCAGCACCACGGAAAACGAAAAGACGATTCCGGAATAGGCGATTCCGTCCTCTATGACCTGCAAATCCTCCGTAAACAGCCTTAAAAAACCTGGCATAATCCCGATGCACAGAAAGGTAAGGATGATTCCGTGAATCCCGTTGAGCACCATCCCCTGGGAAACCACGCTGTCCGCCTTCGCTTTATCCCCGGCTCCCAGGTAAAACGCCGCAGCCGCGTTGATGCCGATTCCAAATCCCACGCCCACTGCCACCGTCAGGTTCTGAACCGGATACACAAGGGACAGAGCCGTCATGGCGTGCTCGCTGATCTTTGCCACAAAATAGCTGTCCACAATGTTGTACAATGCATTGACCAGCATGGACAGTACCATGGGAAATGACATGGCAAGCACAAGGGGAAACACCGGGCGTTCTTTCATATAATTCTGATCCATTCGTTACATACCTCCGCTCTGATTTGATTCCGCGCGCTGATTTGCGCAAAAAAATACCACGCAGTTATTAATCTGCGTGGCGAAAAGAAGACATAGTCCGGAAAAATCCACAATGTTTTCATGTGACATGATAGCAAAATCCGGCCGGCTTGTCAAGCAGAACTATTTAAAATCCCGCGCCTTCAGCCTGCATATCCCCTGGGTCATAGTCCCCATCGGGCAGAACGTGCACCAGGTCCTGGGCTTAAAAAGTCCCATAACTCCGAACCCCAGAAGGAGGGATGTCAGCATCAGGCTGTAAAATCCGAAGCTGTACTGGGCCACCCAGTCAGGCACTGTCCCAGCCGTGTACGTCCAGCCCCAGGGAATCCGGAAGGTCCAAAACAGTTTAATGGCCTCCTTAAGGCTCTCGGCCCCTGCCGCCACCAGATACGTCTGAAAAACCATATTGCCGAACATGGCCAGGAAAAACAAAAGGAAACCATAGCGGAACCATTTGGAATACATCCACCTGGGCGTGGGCCTGTTCCTGGAACACTTAAGCTGCCCCCCAAGTTTCGCATACAGCTGCCCACGCCCGCACAGGCGGTTGCAGAACCACTTGTTGCCGCCGAAAATTGCCAGACACAGCGGAAGAAGGAAATCAATCATCCCCAGCCATGCAAACAGGATATTGAAAAATCCCAGAGAAAAATATACAATCTCATATATCCACAGATAGTCGTACCACTTCTTTTTCATCCCCCGTTCACCCCCTCTCCTTAAGTGAGATACAGCCCGCAGGGCAGACGCCGGCGCACTTTCCGCACCCCACGCACACATCCCCGTCCACCTGGGCATAACACCCTTTTACCACCCCAATGGCCTGCTTGGGGCATACCAGCACGCAGCTGCCGCAGGCGACGCACACCGTTTTATCTGCACTGGCAAATCTCTTTGATTTCATTAAAACACCGCCTTTTTGTGATAGTCAACTCAATTGTATCACAAAAGAAGGGCGGTGTCTGTAATCTGGTCACAAAGACTGCTTTAATTATCCTGATCCGGATAAACTGGGGCTTTAATTTCGTTATGTTGCTGTATTGTGGGGGCGATGATGTTGTGGGCCCGGGAGAATCTGTGTGGTGTCCGGGTTCAGATATGCCAGACATTCCGATGAGCCCTTAAAGCAGAAAACACTCGGGGTGCGGCCCTCCTGTTTTCCTGGTCTCATCTCCACGGAATATATTCACCCGGACACCACACAGATTCTCCCGGGCAAAAACAGGATTCGCCGGTCTAAATTCAGCTGGCTGGACGGTATTCCTGACTGGTTAGAAAA
>JAAWLV010000153.1 GCA_022798105.1 Hungatella sp. | reverse complement strand
GAACACGAACGGCACACAGCCTGCCTTCACTCCCTGGCCCCACGACCAAATCCGCCCCAACTTTACTCACTCAATTAAACAGCAATAGGACGAATTTAAAGTTCCGGTTTATCCAGCTCAAAGTGAATGAATGCCATAGAATGAATGCCATAAAGAAGAGACCTGTTTTTAGGGTCTTCGTAACATTTAGCATTTCTAAATCCGCCCCTGTGCACAGCACCCCAGCCTCACCCGGTCTGCCGGCAGCGCCCCCGGATCTTTTCGGCTGCTCCAAACAAAAGGAATGCCCCCAGATTGACCAGCACCACGCTGGCCCCTGCCGGCGTGGAAAACCTGTAGGACGCCATCATGCCCAGGCAGAAGCAGATAACTGCCACCGCTCCCGACGACCACACCACGGCCCGGAAGCTCTTAAAAATCCGCATGGAAGTCAGCGCCGGGAAAATGATCAGGCTTGAGATCATCATGGCCCCCATCATCTGCATCCCCAGCACAATGGTCACCGCCGTCAGCACCGCGATCACTCCGTTGTAAAACCGTACATTGACCCCTGTGGCCCTGGCAAAGCTCTCGTCAAACGTGACGGCAAAGATCCGGTCATAGCAGCACACAAACAGCACCAGAACCACCGCCGAAAGCCCGGCGCACAGCCTGACGTCCCCGGGGCTCATGGCCAGGATGCTGCCGAACATGTAGCTGCTCACATCCGTGGTCATCCCCGTGGTCAGGGATGTGGCCACAATGCCTGCCGCAAGGGAGCTGGCAGATATCATGGCAATGGCAGCGTCGCTTTTCATCTTCCCGTTTTCCGTGATCCGAAGGAGAAAAAACGCCGCCAGCACCACCACCGGCACCGACACCCCAAGGGGAGCCCACCCGGCCGCAACCGCTATGGACAGGGCTCCGAAGGACACGTGTGACAGCCCGTCCCCGATCATGGAATACCGCCTGAGCACCAGGCTGACCCCCAAAAGTGCCCCGCACAGGGAAACCAATATGCCTCCCAAAAGAGCCCGCACCAAAAACGGGTAGGACAACATTTCCGCGATCATCTTCACACCTCCCTGTCTCCCAGAAATTCCCGGCCCGCCCGGGTCTTTTTATAATCCTGAACGTTTCCGTAAAAAAGGACCTTCTGCTGAAGGTGGAGTATTTTATCCGCCTGTTCCACCATGTTGGCCACATCATGGGTCACCATGACAATGGCCACTCCCTCCTCCCGGTTTAAACGCTTAATAAACCGGTAAAAATCCTGAATTGCACGGGGATCCAGCCCTGTCACCGGCTCGTCCAGAATCAGCAGCTTTCCCGCCGCGCACAGGGCCCTGGCAATCAGCGTTCTCTGCTGCTGTCCGCCGGAAAGCTCCCGAAAACACCTCCGCTCCAGATCCGAGATGACAAGCCGCTCCATGGCGCGCCTTGCCATCTCCTTTTCCTCCCCGGAATAAAAAAACCGCCTTCCCCTTCTGCTCAGTGCCCCGGACAGCACCACCTCCCGGACCGTGGCCGGAAAATCTTTCTGGGCCGCTGTCTGCTGGGGAAGATAGCCGATGCCCGTCCTCTTAAGCTCATCTGCCAGTTCGAGCTTTCCGGATGTAGGAGCTAGAAGGCCCAAAAGCCCTTTCACCAGGGTACTCTTCCCCGCCCCGTTGGCTCCCACCACACAGAGGTAATCCCCCTCCTCCACCTCCATGGTCAGATCCACAACCGCATCATGGTTCTCGTATCCGAAATCCACGTGGCTGCAAGTAATCAATCCGCTCATTCATCCAATCCTTTTCTCAAATTCTCCACATTCTGTTTCATCAGTTCCACGTAGGTCACACCCGCCTCAAACTCCCGCCTGGTCACATTGTGGCAGGAATGGAGAAGCAGAGGCACGGCCCCTGTCTCCTCCCCGATAATCTCCGATACCCGGCGGCTGCCAAGCTCCAGGTAGTAGACTGCAGGGATCCCCTCATCCCTCACCTTGTCAATAAGGTAGGCAATGGTTTTGGCGCTGGGCTCCGTATCCGTACTGCATCCGGTAAATGCCGCACGGTAAGAAAATCCGTACTCATCCGCCAGATAGCGGAAAGGGAACTTATCCCCCACAACGATGAGATTCCGCTTCCTGTCCTGTGCCACCTGCAAAAACCCCCGGTGAATCTCCGCCAGCTCATCCTCGAAGTTTTCCCTTCCTTTTCGGTACTGCTCCTCATGGGCCGGATCTTCCCTGGAGAGAACCTCCTCAATGACCCGGGCAAATTTCATGGCATTGACCGGGGATGTCCAGATGTGTTCGTCATACTCAATCTCAAACTCATGGCCGTCATGCACATCCTCCTCCCCATGGCTGTGGCCGTGGCCGTCGCCGTCCCCATGTCCGTGGCCGCCGTCCTCCATCCCCTCCACAGCCTCTTCCTCCACAGCGTCCGCATAGTCCATCATGCAGACCACAATCAGATCCGGCCGATCCACCGCTTCCAGCACCTGGCTGACCCAGTGTTCCATGGCCCCGCCGTTGCAGATCACCACATCCGCCTCTTCAATCTTCCTCATGTCCGCCGGCGTAGGCTCAAAAGAGTGGCTGTCCATCCCGGCCGGAAGAACCAACTCCAGATCCACAAACTCCCCGGCGATCTGCCTGGTAAAGTCATAGTAGGGAAACAGCGTCGCCACCACCTGCAAAGGCTCTTTGGATGTTTCCGCCGGCTCCTCACTCCGTGAATCGGTCCGGAAGTTCTCGGACCGTCCTCTGCAGCCTGCAAGCACAAAGCTTCCCGCCAGTATCCACAAAAGTACTCTCGTCCTTTTTGTCACTGTCTCCGCTTCCCTTCCATGGTCTGGGCTACAATGTCCTTCATCATATCATAGGAAAGCATCCCCGACGCGTAGCCGAACACATTGCCCTCCTTGTCAATCATAAACGTGGTGGGGAAGGAGTAGATGCCGTACTCCTCAAACAGCCCGCCGTCCATATCCATCAGCACGGGATAGGTGTATCCGTTTTCCTCCAGAAACGCGGCAATACCCTCCCGGGATTTTTCATTTCCCATGTTCGGCCCTGCCACGCCCAGGACGATAAGGGCCTCATCTCCCTCTGCGGCCGATTCCTCATACAATTTCTGAATATCCGGCATCTCCGCCTTGCAGGGCGGGCACCAGGTAGCCCAGAAATTTAAGAACACTGTCTTCCCCTTGTAATCCTCCAGCCGGTGGACATTGCCGAACTGATCCTCCAGTTCAAAGCCCGGGGCAGGGATCGGATTTTCTCCGGAGCCTTTGTCCTTTTCATCCGAATCCTCCGGGCCGCCATCCTCTGCCGGGGATCCGTTCTCCCCCTCAGACTCCCGTCCTTCGTCCTGTGATCCGGACTTTGCTCCGCTTTCATTTCCCTTTCCCGGCTCCCGGCTCCCGGCGCCGTCCTCATTCTCCTCTCCCGCGCCTGAGGCCGAACCTGACTGCTGTCCGTTTCCTTCCTGTCCGGCCGCGCCGTCATCTGCTTCCCCACCTGCCCCCGTATCTGCCTCCGACCGGGTGCCGGAAGGGGTAAACTGGGACAGATAGCCGGTGATTCCGTTCATCTTCCCCGTGAACATGAGAAGTCCCAGCACCACTAAAAGCACGCCCCCCAGCTTCACCGTGTACCTCACCACTCCCATGTGCTTCTTAAACATCTCAAGCAGTGCGGTGGTAAAAAATCCCGCTGCCAGAAACGGCAGGATAAATCCCAGAGTGTAAACGCCGATGAGAAAAAATCCCGCCGTCCTGGTGCTGGCAGAAGCCGCCATGAGAAGGACGCTTGCCAGGGCCGGACCCACGCAGGGTGTCCAGGCAAAACTGAACGTAAACCCCATAACAAAGGCGATCCAGGGAGACATGGCCACCTTGTCAAGGTGAAAGGGCAGCCTCCTCTCCTTCCCCAGAATCCCGGACTGGCCCAGGACCCCCAGCTGATACAAGCCAAACAGCACTACCACAATGCCGCCCAGCCTGGCAAACATCACCTGGCTGCTCCTGAAAAAAGCGCCCACGGCATTTACCCCCAGCCCCAGAAGGAAGAACGCAAAGCTGACCCCCACCACAAAACAGATGGTGTGGATCATCACCTTGCTCCGCTTATAAGAAACTCTCCCGTCCTCCCCCTTCACCGCCGTCCCCCCTGAAAGATAGCCGATATAAAGAGGCAGAATCGGCAGCACACAGGGCGAAAAGAAGCTTAAAATCCCCTGTAAAAACACGGTTATAGCAGGTACGCTGACCTCCAATGAAAATCCCATATATTTCTAACCTCCGTCTGCACAAAAAACCCGGGGACTATAAAAGTCCCAGGGTTTCCATGGCGTATTCAATGCCGTCCTCCTCGACGGTCTTTGTCACAAATGTGGCATACTCCTCCAGCACCTTGTCGTGCTTTCCCATAAGAACCGCATTTTGGGCATACTGAAAACAGGCCAGATCATTGCTGCTGTCCCCGAACACCCAGGCATCCTCCCTGGACATCCCCAGTTCCTTTAAGATCCGGTCAATGGCCGTGGCCTTATCGTGGCCCCTGGGCACGCACTCGTAAAAATCTCCGCCCCGGTCAATAACCTGAAAATCCGGCGCCAGGAACCTGAAAAACCCCTCCCGGTCGCTCTTTTCGTCGGCGCTGACGCAGAATTTGTCAAACTCATAGCAGTCGTCGTCCCAGTCAAAGGGGCTTAGGTTTCCCTGCTCCTCCATGGACTTTTTAAGGCTGCTTATAAGCGGTATCCTGGAGTACCCTTTCCTAAAATAGCAGTTGTCCGCGCCCTCCAGCACCCCGTCAAAGCCAAAATCCACGATGGCCTTTTTAATGGCCGCCGCCCTGTCCCCCGGAATACTCTTCCAGTAGATAACCTTCCCGCCTATCCACAGCTGGGTACCGCAGCCGCACAGATACCCGTCCGCCTTCATCCCCGGCAGGATGGTCTTCATGCTGCCCATGGTCCGGCCGGAGTTGATAAACACCAGGTTGCCCGCCTTTCTGGTCTTAGCCACGGCTCTTTCGGCGCTTTCCGGCATAACCCCCGTCAGCTCGCTGACCAGGGTGCCGTCGATGTCAAAAAACAGTGCCTTTCTGTCCATAATCCTTCATAATCCTTAACTTTCCGCAACTGCGTTGTCCGCTATAAACTGAACGACTTTCTCGGTCAGAATGTAGTTGTTCACCGTATCTTCCCCCACATTCTCGATCATGGAAGCCACATCCTCATAGCCGAAATCCTGAGCCAGAACCTCCCGGTCGTCCTCCTCCACGGTAAGCTTCTCGGCTTCGGCTATGGCGTTGACCACTGCGGTCTGCTTGCAGCCCTCCCTTGACATCTCCTTCATCTCGGTCTCAAAGGATTCCAGGTCCATGCCCATGTAGCCCACCATCGTCTCCATGTCCATGCCGTACATCTGTGCCTGCTGCTCATAGGTGCTGTACTGCTGCTCATAGTAAGCCGTAACCGCCTCCTCGGACACATTCACCTCAGAAGCGTCCACCACCTTCAAAAATACTTCCGCCTTCTTCTGGTTATCCGCATTCATCTGCAGAGCTTCCTCCAGCTCTTCCCTGACAGCCTGCCTGTACTCTTCCACCGTGGCGGAATCGGTGTTGGCCGCGATAAACGCGTCATTTAGCTCTGCCTCCACAGACTCTTTCACCGTGTTGACCGTCACATCAAAGACAACCGCCTGACCTGCCAGTTCCTCGCTGGGGTAATCTTCCGGGAAGGTCAGGTTTAAACTTACCTCCTGGCCCTTCTTTGTCCCCAGAAGCCCGTCCTCAAAGCCGTCAATAAACTGTCCGGAACCCAAGGTCAGATCATATCCCTCTGCCGTCCCGCCGTCGAAGGCAGTCCCGTCCTTCATGCCCACATAGTCAATATTCACAATATCGCCTTCTCCTGCCTCCCGGTCTACCTCTTTAATCTCCGGGTTGGCGTCCAGCAGGTTCTGAATCCTTTGATCCACATCCTCATCGGCCACTTCCATGTCAATGGGTGAGTAGGACACCCCTTTATACTCTGCAAGCGTCGTCACCTCCCCCGGATCACCCAGGGCCTTAGGCGCCTCTTTCCCGCTTTCTGCCGGCTCCGCCGTCTCAGCGGCAGTCGCGGCGGTCTCTGTGGGAGAATTGGTCTTCGCAGAACAACCGGATACCAACACTGCAGCCATCAGGCCGCAGACGCAAATTTTTAAGCTTTTTTTCATGTTCCATCCCTTTTCTTTCTTTATCTGTTAGGCTGCTCTCTGGCGCCCGGCCAAAAGGCCTACGACAGAGTATAGCACATCCCCGGCTTAAAAGAAAGCGGTTCTTATAAATTCACAAAAAGTTCAGAATCTGTTACGTTACTGTTCACACCCAATGTCATTAACTTAAACCCAAGTTTAGAAATGCTAAACGTTACGAAGCCCCTAAAACAAGTCTCTTCTTCACGGCATTCATTCGCCTTGAGCTGGATAAACAGGAACTTTAAATGTCCTATTGCTGTATTGTTGAGTGAGCAGGGGGCGGAGGTTGTCGCGGAGCGAGGGGAGGCAGGCTGTGTGCCGACCGGGTTCAGATATGCCAGACATTCCGATGAGCCCAAAGCGGAAAACACTCGGGGTGAGGCCCTCCTGTTTTCCTGGTCTCATCTCCACGGCATATATTCACCCGCCTGGCACACAGCCTG
>JAAWLV010000152.1 GCA_022798105.1 Hungatella sp. | reverse complement strand
GAAGGCAGGCTGTGTGCCGTTCGTGTTCAGATATGCCAAACATTCCGATGAGCCCTTAAAGCGGAAAACACTCGGGGTGTGGCCCTCCTGTTTTCCTGGCCTCATCTCCACGGCATATATTCACCCGCCCGGGACATCCCTCCTTCTCTGACTGGCTCACGACAATCCCCGCCTCAACTTTACTCACTCAATAATACAGCAACATGACAAAGCAAACATTCCGCTTTATCCGGGTTAGGGAAAATCCAGTAAATCCGGACTCCCGCGCCGGAGAGTGCAGAGAGCGGATTGGGATGCAATTTTTATAAAATCAAAAAACCCCGCCAAAAGCGAGGTTTTAAAATAAAGCACGTGATGGGAATCGAACCCACCTCTCCAGCTTGGGAAGCTGGCGTTCTACCGATGAACTACACATGCAAATCTGAATGACCAATCCGGGAATCGAACCCGGGTTTACGCCGTGAGAGGGCGTCGTCTTGACCGCTTGACCAATTGGCCGTTCCTTAATGCTCCCATAGTATAGCATGGTTCCCACAAATTTACAACCCCTTTTTTGAAATTTTTTTAATTTGGCATATTTAACTTAAAATAGTTGAAACGGAACAGGAAAATATGTAAAATATGGTTAAAGAAGGGGGACATTTATGGACATACGAGTCAATATAAAACACATGGGGAAGAAGAAAAAGCCGGTGGAGCCAAGGACTTACCACCTTACGGGGGAACCTGCCACCGTAAGGGAACTGATCCTGGCAGTGGCTGAGGCGGGAGCACAGGAGTACAACCGGCGGCTGAAGGATAAAGCTTCCCAGGATCTTCTTAAGTGCCTGACCAGGCAGGAGATTGAGGACAAGGCAGAGACAGGGAAAGTCTCCTTCGGGGTTGTCTACGGGGAGAAGGAGGCGGATGTGAAGCAGGCAGGGGAGAATGCCGTTCAGTGCTTTGAGGACGGAATCTACCGGATCTTTCTGGACGACAGGCCTCTTGAGGATCTGGATGAGGACATAAGCGGACAGACAGACGGGATGTTTACATTTGTACGATTGACCATGCTTTCAGGGAGGATGTGGTGATATGGGTGAATATGATGCCAGTACCAGAATGGCCATTGATAACAGGCGCAGAAGCGACAGGGAAAGAAAGATTGGCAGGCTTAAGAAGGAGGATCAATTGCTGGCCCGGGAGCTTTTGGGGGATGCAGGCGCCAGAGGGACGCTTATAGGCCGGGTGGCTGCAGAGTTTTACGCCGCGGCCGGGGATAAAAAAGCCGGGGAGGGACAGGGCAGAAGCACGCCTTCCCAGTGGTTTAGAAGCCATGGGCTTATGGAGGCGTTTGTGCCAGAAGAGTACAGGGAGTCCTTTCTCTATATTGCAGATAAGCTGAACCGGTTTCCCTTCTCCTGGGGATGGGACCGCAGGACGGTGCGCACGGCAAATTACGGGCCCTGTGTGAGGCAGGCCTTCTCCCTTTTGCAGGCCTATGAGAATCTGGGATTCTGCGGCGTTTCCGTTGAGGACTATATCCTGAGGAGGATGGACGAGGAGAAGCTGGACTACACAGGCCACAGCTGGAACTTCGGCAACGGTTTCAGCTACATCTACGGGGCGGAGATTGATCGGGGCAATAAAAAGGTGATTGATGCCTTAAAGGAGGTTATTTTAAGCGAGAACAATACCGCCTACCTGGACAGGGAGATGATTCTGGGCATTGTCCGCAGCGACAGCCATGAGCTTCACAAGCTTTTGGGGGATCTGCTCCTGGCTGCCAGGCTTCAGGAGGGGCTGCGCCAGAGTATCTGCGAGGCCATGGATCAGGGGACAAAGGAAGCCTTTCTGACGCTTTTAAAGGTGATTGAGGATCACGATCTTATCAGGTACTCCTCCATAAAGAGGGCGGTTTCCACCTGGATCGGTCTGTTTGACGAAAACCATACAGACAGGGTCAGCGCAAAGCTTCTGGCTCTTATGGGGCAGTGCCTCAGGGACAGGAAGTTTTGCATGGAACAGTTTCAGACCAGCGACTCTGTGGCTGTCACCGTCGGATTGTGGGCCCTTGGGTTTGAGGAGGCCGACGACGCCGTGGAAGTTATGACAAGGCTCATCGACTGCGGGACCAGAAACCAGAAGCTGGCCTGTTCCTACTACAATCAGACCCTGTTTGACGATACTATCCGGACACGGGCCGCAAAGAAGGTGATTGAGGAGTACTGGGATGACCTGGAACTGGTGGCGGCCTTCCTCCCCGCCTTTTCCTATCCTCTGGGAGGCTGGATTCGGGGGCTTATGCAGGGCAGAAACCAGCCTTTGCAGGACCGGGAACCTGCCAGGCCGGTGCTGACGGATTATTACAGGGACAGGCAGGAGGCAGACCGGCTGTACGGGAAATTTAAGAGCATCTGTGAACGGCTTCCGAAAAAGGGGCTGGTGTACGACCCGTGTATTTTTCCGTGGTACCGGGTGGAGCTGAGCCGGACCCAGGTCATCGAGCAGCTGGCGTTTCTGGCCTATGTGCTGGAGGATGAAGAGAAGATCACGGAGGCTGCCGCCCTTTTGGGGGATATGTCCGGCAGCTACAGAAGAGGCGATTTGCTGGTGCTTTTGCTTCACCGTCCGGCCAACCGGGCCCAGAAGGAGCTTCTGATCCAATATATGGGCGCCGCCCAGGAACATACTTCCAGGGAGGCCGTGGCCCTGGTGAAAAAGCTTCCCCTGGAGAGGGAGGACTACCGCCTTATGGAAGATATGCTGCGGTTTAAGAGAAGCGGGCTTCGAAAGGAGCTTCTTACATTTCTCATGAAGCAGGATGATGACGGCATAACCCAGTGCCTGAGACGGCTTCTGGAAGATAAACGGGAGGAAAAGCGCAGCGCGGGGCTGGACATCCTTCTGCGGCTTTCAAGGGATAACACAAGAGGCCGGGTTTATGAGAAGACAAAATCCATGGCCCTGCTGGTGGAGAACCCTACAGACAAGGAGAAAGTGCTTTTAAAGGAAATCCTGGGCGATGAGAAATGTCAGGCGGAGAGCCAGCCGGGTTTTGGAATCTACGATTACGGCGCGCCGGAGCTTATACCTGCCCAAAGCCGGAACCGGGAGGAGAGGACAATACGGGTGCCCCTGCCGGAGAGGGAGATTATTAAGAAGATAAAGAAGCTGGACAATCTCATTCGGGAACACAGGCATGACGAGTATTTGTGTGCAAACGGCGAGCGGCAGCTCATCGGCGATTCCTTCTGGCGGCTGAAAGATAAGGGGACGGGGTACCGGCTGGAAAACTATCCTCTGGAGAAGGAACTGCGGGCGTTCTATCAGGAGGAGATCGGGGACTACGCCACATTTATAGAGATGGAAGCCAGAATGCTTTTAGGCAACAGCCAGGCCTACCTAAACGGCAGGAAGTTTTACGAGGCAGTGTTCGGAAAAATGCCTTTTAAGCCGGAGCCTTACACGGTGGAGTACCCAAAGCAGTTAAACGAGATCCGCATCATCTACCGCATGGAATATTTGGACAGAAACCTTCTGCTTCGGGCAGGCATTGAGGCCGTGACCGCGCTGACGCCTCTTGTGGATAGGAAAAAGCGGATGGTTTCCTATGAGTACAAAGACTGGCGGGGCAACATGGCCAAAACGGAGACCTGCGTCACGGAGCTGCGGTTTTTTGACCGGTTCTTTGAGGGGTTAAAGTACTGGGAGACAGACGAGGAATTTTTAAAGGCATTTTACGCCGCCTGGGCCATGGAGCTTATGTGCAGGGAGGACAGGGAGAGGTGGCAGTTTACCCCAGGCGGGGGGTACGCTTCCAGGTGGGGAGCCGACACCATGACGCACATTGTCCCCTACTGGTTTTTGAAGGCATACCATCTGGGAGCCGTGTCAAAAGATATCATGTACAAAGGGGTGCTCAACTATTTTCACAGAGCATCTGCCCTCCAGGCTGTGTGCCAGCTGGTGAAAGGGGAGTACAAAAAGCCGGGAAACCGGCAGATCTGGAACCGGTTTTTCGGCAATGACATGGCTGTGCAGGTTTTGGAGCGGGGGGAGGACCTGGTGGGGCCGGATACCTGGTGCGGGAAACTGGTGCGTCAGCTGTATGACACCGTGATCCCGGTGCTTGTGGATATCGAGCTTCGCAGAGGCGAGGCGGAGACCAGAGTCTCCGGGGATATGGCCGGTATCTCCTACATCCGGGGAATCCCTCTGCTTATCCGGATCCTTATGGCTCTGGGCAAAGATCCTCTGAGCCGGGACGCTTACTATTACTGGTCCTATAATTCGGATCACTCAAAGAGGGGCGTTCTCAGCCAGCTTTTAAAGGCCTGCTACCCGGCGGACGGGGATAAGGGCAGTGTCCTGAAAGAGGCTCTGAAAGGAACCAGCATTAAGGCGGACCGTTTGGTGGAGGTAGCCATGTACGCTCCCCAGTGGATTGATATTATAGAGGAATATCTGGGGTGGGAAGGGTTAAAGAGCGGGTGCTATTATTTTATGGCCCACATGAACGAGCAGTTTGACGATCAGAAAAAAGCCGTGATCACCAGGTATACGCCGCTGTCCCAGGAGGAACTGCAGGACGGCGCCTTTGACATTGACTGGTTTAAGGAGTGCTACGGGCTTTTGGGGGAGAAGAATTTCAGCATTCTCTACAAGGCGGCCAAATATATCTCCGACGGGCAGAAGCACTCCAGGGCCAGGAAATATGCTGATGCGGCCACAGGGAAGGTATCTTTGGAGAGCCTCAGGGCAGAGATAGGGGCCAGGCGAAATAAGGATCTGCTGATGAGCTACGGGCTGGTGCCTTTTGATGAGAACCGGGAACGGGATATGCTTGGCAGATATCAGTATATCCAAAATTTCTCCAGGGAGGCAAAGCAGTTCGGGGCACAGAGGCGGGCCAGCGAGACGAAGGCGGCCCAGACAGCCCTGGTGAATTTAAGCGTTCACGGGGGATTTGCCGACGTGACCAGGCTGACGCTTAAGATGGAGACCAGGCTGGCATCGGAGTTTGCCCCTTACATGCAGTGGACCCAGGCTGGGGATGTGGAGCTTTGCCTTGAGGTCTATGAGGACGGCAGGAGCGGGATCTTGTGCAGAAAAAACGGAAAAGCTCTCAAATCGGTTCCGTCGCGGCTGGGGAAAGACCCCTATGTCCTTAAGGTGAAGGAGGCCCACAAAAAGCTGAAAGATCAGCACGTCAGGGCGAAAAAACTGATGGAGGAGTCCATGGAGGCCGGCTCCCTGTTTACGGCGGAGGAGACGGCGGGGCTGATGGAGAATCCGGTGGTCAGGGCTGTTCTGGGGCCGCTGGTGTTTGTGTGCGGGGATTTCATGGGATTTGTGGACAGGCAGGCCGAAGAAGGGCAGGGGACGTCCTGCGGCTTGGAGGGCTGTGAAAACCGGAACCACAGACTTGTTATGACTTCCTGGGATGAAAGGCAGCGGGTTCTTCTTGGGGACGAGAAGCTGCGCATTGCCCACCCCCTGGATCTGTACCGGGCGGGAACGTGGCATGAGTACCAGCGATATCTTTTTGACCGTCAGATCCGACAGCCTTTTAAACAGGTGTTCAGGGAACTGTACGTGAAGCTTCCGGAAGAGCAGGGGCAGAAGTATTCCAGGATGTTTGCCGGGAACCAGATTGAGCCCCAGAAAACCGTCGGATGCTTAAAGGGCAGGCGGTGGACAGCCGACTATGAGGAGGGGCTTCAGAAGGTTTATTATAAGGAGAATATCGTGGCCAGGATCTATGCCCTGGCAGACTGGTTCTCCCCCAGCGACGCGGAAGCCCCTGCGCTTGAGTGGGTGGAATTTTCCCACAGGAAGACGTATGAGCCCCTGACCATTGACGAGGTGCCGGATCGGATCTACAGCGAGGTGATGCGGGATGTGGATCTGGCGGTCAGCGTGGCCCACGCAGGCGGCGTGGATCCGGAGACCAGCCACTCCACCCTGGAGATGAGGCGGGCTATTGCGGAGTTTAATTTGCCGCTGTTCGGCCTTAAGAACGTGACGTTTACAGAGAGCCATGCGGTTATTGCGGGAACCAGGGCAAACTATACGGTACACTTGGGAAGCGGCGTGGTTCACCAGAAGGGCGGGGCCATGCTCCATATCCTTCCGGTTCACAGCCAGAAGAGAGGAAAGCTGTTCTTGCCATTTGTGGATGAGGATCCGAAGACGGCGGAGATTATGTCAAAGATCGTATTGCTGGCGGAGGATCAATCAATTAAAGATCCTTCCATATTGGAGCAGATTATGTGAGAAGACTGAATTTGTTCAGGTACGCCCTTCCTGAGGCATGCAAGAAACCTGCGGAAAGGAAAAGAAGTTTATGAGAAAACGGGATAGCCTTAATCCGATCAAACTGTCGGATTCGGAGAAGGAGAGATTAAATTCCGAGATAAAGGCATTTTATTTGGATGAGCGGGGGGAGGAGATCGGGATTATCGAACAGCTGCAGCTTATGGAGCTGTTTGAGAGACGGATGGCGCCCATTATCTATAACAGAGCTCTTGAGGACGCGAAACGATGGTTTGCGGCCAGGATGGATAACCTGGATTCGGATTATTATGAGCTGTACAAGGTTCTGTGACGGGCCGCGGTTTCGAGTCTGCGGCGGAAAGATAACTGCTTTGAAGGTGAGTGAGCAGGGGCGGAGGTTGTTGCGGAGCCAGCAAGGGGAGGCAGGCTGTGTGCCGACCGTGTTCAGATATGCCAGACATTCCGATGAGCCCTTAAAGCGGAAAACACTCGGGGTGAGGCCCTCCTGTTTTCCTGGTCTCATCTCCACGGCATATAT
>JAAWLV010000151.1 GCA_022798105.1 Hungatella sp. | reverse complement strand
GCACGCCTGCGAAGCTAGCCGTAGGCACCACTACGCCGTCGCTTCGCAGACGCACAGCTGACACGAATATCAAGCACTATTTACTTCAAGATTAGTGCATCGATGTACTAGTTGGGAATAAACTGGGATGGAGGAATAATTATGGAAGAGAACAGAGAAGCTTTAGAAGTTTCCAGAAACTTTATAGAGCAGGAGATTGACAAAGATTTGGCTGAAGGGGTTTACGATCATGTGCAGACCCGATTTCCGCCGGAGCCTAACGGCTATCTTCATATCGGACATGCAAAGTCTATTTTGTTAAACTACGGGCTGGCTCAGAAATACGGCGGAAAATTCAATATGCGCTTTGACGATACCAACCCCACCAAGGAGAAGGAGGAGTTCGTTCAGTCCATTATTGAGGATGTAACGTGGCTTGGAGCGGATTTTGAGGACAGGCTGTTCTTTGCGTCCAATTATTTCCAGCAGATGTATGAGTGCGCTGTCCTTCTGATCAAAAAGGGCAAGGCTTTTGTCTGCGACTTGAGTGCCGAGGAGATCCGGGAGTATCGGGGAGACTTTAAGACGCCGGGAAAGGAGAGCCCCTATCGGAACCGCACGGTTGAGGAAAACTTAAGGCTGTTTGAGGAGATGAAGGAGGGCAAATATAAAGACGGTGAGAAAGTGCTGAGGGCCAAGATCGACATGGCGTCCGGCAACATCAATATGCGCGATCCGGTGATCTACAGGGTGGCCCGCATGAGCCATCACAATACGGGCGACGAGTGGTGTATCTATCCCATGTACGACTTTGCTCACCCCATAGAGGATGCTATCGAGCACATTACCCACTCTATCTGCACCCTGGAATTTGAGGATCACAGGCCTTTGTATGACTGGGTGGTGAGAGAGTGTGAGTTTGAGAACCCGCCCAGGCAGATTGAGTTTGCCAAGCTGTACCTGACCAACGTGGTGACGGGCAAGCGGTATATTAAGAAGCTGGTGGAGGACGGTATTGTGGACGGCTGGGATGATCCGCGCCTGGTGTCCATTGCAGCCCTGCGCAGAAGAGGGTATACGCCGGAGTCCATTAAGAGATTTGTGGAGCTGGTAGGTGTGGCAAAGGGAAACAGCTCGGTGGATTATGCGATGCTGGAGTACTGCATCCGGGAGGATCTGAAGCTTAAAAAGCCCAGAATGATGGCTGTTTTGGATCCGGTGAAGCTGGTAATCGACAACTACCCGGAAGGCGAGAGGGAAGAGCTGTCCATCCCCAACAACCTGGAAAACCCGGAGCTGGGAGAGCGGCTGGTTCCTTTTGGGAGAGAGCTTTATATTGAGCGGGAGGATTTTATGGAAAATCCGCCCAAGAAGTATTTCCGTCTGTTCCCGGGCAATGAAGTGAGGCTTATGGGAGCTTACTTTGTAACCTGTACCGGCTGCGAGAAAGATGACGACGGAAAGGTTACAGTGGTTCACGCCACCTATGATCCGGAGACAAAGAGCGGCTCCGGCTTTGCAGGCAGGAAGGTGAAGGGGACCATCCATTGGGTGGCCAAAGATACGGCCTGTAAAGTGGAGTGCCGCCTGTATGAGAATATTGTGGATGAGGAGAAGGGAAAGCTGAACGAGGACGGCACTCTCAATCTGAATCCCAATTCCCTTACCGTGGTGGAAGAATGTTATGGGGAGCCGGCGCTGAAGGAGGCAAAGGCTTACGACAGCTTCCAGTTTATGAGGAACGGCTATTTCTGTGTGGACAGCAAGGACAGTACTGCAGAGCATCCGGTATTTAACAGGATTGTGTCCCTTAAGAGTTCTTTTAGGCTGAATCAGTAACCGGGGATTTAACAGGCCGGAGGGATGTGAGCGGGAATGGAACTGATGATTCCTTTAAAGTCAGGCAAAGCAATATCCATGTATGAGCAGATTTACGCATATATAAAGGAGGAGATCCGCCAGGGCGCCATGGAGGCGGGAATGCGTCTCCCCTCCACCCGGGTGCTGGCAGAGAATTTGAATGTCAGCCGTTCCACCACCCAGATGGCCTATGACCAGCTGGTGGCGGAAGGGTATGTGGAGGCTCTGCCAAACAGAGGATATTTTGTTTTGGGAATGGAAGCGCTTTTTGAGGCGGAACAGGAACCGCCTGGAACGTTTATCCCTAAGAAGGAAGGCGAGAAAAGCGGGACGGAGATAGATTTTTCGCCCAGAGGCATTGACCTGACCCATTTTCCCTACAATGTATGGAGAAAACTTACCCGGAATACACTGGTGGAGGACAATAAGGAGATGTTCCTTACAGGTTCTCCTCAGGGGGAGCCGGCCCTGCGGGAGGCCATAAAAGGGTATCTTCACTCTGCCAGAGGGGTCCGGTGCGCGGGGGAGCAGATCATCATCGGCGCGGGAAATGAATACCTGCTGATGCTTCTGTACCAGATTCTGGGGACGGAGCGGGTTATAGCCATGGAAAATCCCACATATAAGCAGGCATACAGGGTTTTTGAGAGTCTGGGGTACGGGATTGTGCCTGTGGGGATGGACGGCCTGGGAATGGACATAAGGGCCCTGAGGAACAGCCGTGCAGATATCGCCTACGTGATGCCGTCCCACCAGTACCCTACGGGGATCGTGATGCCTGTAGGAAGAAGGCAGGAACTTCTTAAATGGGCCGGGGAGAAAAAGGGGCGGTATCTCATTGAGGATGACTACGACAGTGAGTTCCGCTACAAAGGAAGGCCTATCCCGGCGCTCCAGGGCCTTGACAAAGCGGGGAAAGTCATCTATATGGGCACGTTTTCCAAGTCCATCGCCCCGGCTATCCGCGTAGGCTATATGGTGCTTCCCCGGCCCCTTTTGGAGATTTACCGGGAACGGCTCGGGTTCTATGCCTCCACCGTATCCAGAATCGATCAGAATGTGATTTACCAGTTTCTGACGGACGGGTACTATGAGCGGCATCTAAACCGCATGAGGGCAATTTACAAGGGGAAGCATGATCTGCTTTTAGGGCAGCTTAGAAAACTGGAAGATGATTTTGAGATATGCGGCGAACATGCGGGCCTCCACATTCTTCTGGCAAACAAAAAGGGGAGGACCGAAAAGTGGCTGGTGGAGCGGGCAGGGGAGAAAGGCGCAAAGGTCTACGGCCTGTCCTCATATTTTATCAGCCGGCCCTGCGACAGCCGGCCCGGTACGGTGCTGCTTGGATATGCCAGATTAAGTGAGGAAGAGATTTTAAAGGGGGCAGAGCTTTTGCAGGAGGCATGGAAGGAAAAATAGCGCCGTAAAAAGCCGGCGGCATCTGGCGGCCGGCTGATACAGCGCTGTTTGGGCATCTGTTTTATTCTGCTATTCTGCGGAAGTATCCTCCTCAATGGTGGTGGAAGCTATGTGCTGTGCCGTCTCTTTTATCTGAGCGGCAGCGTCGCAAACCTGCTCTTTTACGGTTTCCCCTGCCTCTTTCACCGTCTCGGCGGCTTTATGAGCTTCTTCTTTGGCAGTTTCCCCAGCCTGGGAAAGGGCTTCCTTTACCGCCTGGGCGCCTTCCGTCTGGGGATTTTCTTCTTTTTTCTCACCCAGAGGGACATAATTGCGGCGGGCAGCTTCCCCTTCGTGGGGCAGCGTGCCGTCAAAGCTGTCCTCATCTCCTTCAAAATCGTGAAAATCTTCATCCAGCTCTGCATGGAAGGAACGGTACTTCAGAAAATAGGAAACGCCGGCGGCGACTGCAGTGGAAATGGCGGTCAGGGCAAGGAATTTGCCCAGATTCTTTTTGGCCATGGTGGGATGCTCCTTTCTACTCATCTTTCATCACAAATCTATTGTAATACCATTGTTCCAAAAAAGAAAGGCATATATTTAAAAAAATTTTATAAAATAGTAATTGGGTTTGGAAAAATTTGAAAAAAATTAGCACTCAACCCTTGACAGTGCTAACAAAGGGTGCTATAACATTGTTGTGAACAAAAGGAAATCATTCTTAAGGAGGAAATATATATGAAGTTAGCGCCGTTATTTGACAGAGTTGTTTTGAAACAGCTGGTTGCAGAAGAGACTACAAAGTCCGGCATCGTGCTTCCGGGCCAGGCTAAGGAGAAACCCCAGCAGGCGGAGGTTGTGGCAGTAGGCCCCGGCGGAGTGGTAGAGGGCAAGGAAGTTACCATGCAGGTTAAGGTTGGGGATAAGGTAATCTTCTCCAAGTATTCCGGCACGGAAGTGGAAGTGGAGGAAGAGAAGTACGTGATCGTTAAGCAGAATGATATTCTGGCTGTGATTGAATAATCGGCTGCGGTTCGCAGGCGTTCTGCGGGCCGTAACAGTCATTGTAACAGAAACAGGAATAAAACAGAGAAACCGGAGGAAATGAATCATGGCAAAAGAAATTAAGTATGGTGTAGATGCAAGAAAAGCTCTGGAGTCTGGCGTAAACCAGCTGGCAGACACGGTCCGCGTAACTCTGGGGCCCAAGGGAAGAAACGTTGTTTTGGATAAGTCCTTTGGCGCTCCCCTTATTACCAACGACGGCGTGACCATCGCAAAGGAGATTGAGCTGGAGGATGCGTTTGAGAACATGGGCGCCCAGCTGGTGAAGGAGGTTGCCACAAAGACCAACGACGTGGCCGGCGACGGAACCACCACGGCTACGGTTCTGGCCCAGGCTATGATCAACGAAGGCATGAAGAACCTGGCGGCAGGTGCCAACCCGATTGTCCTGAGAAAAGGCATGAAGAAGGCTACAGATGTGGCTGTGGAGGCTATTGCAACTATGAGCCAGCCCATTAACGGCAAGGATCAGATTGCAAGGGTAGCGGCTATCTCCGCTTCCAGCGACGAGGTTGGCGAGATGGTTGCAGATGCTATGGAGAAGGTTTCCAAGGACGGCGTTATTACCATCGAGGAATCCAAGACCATGAAGACAGAGCTTGACCTGGTAGAGGGCATGCAGTTTGACAGAGGTTATGTGTCCGCCTATATGTGCACGGATATGGATAAGATGGAGGCAAATCTGGACACTCCGTACATCCTTATTACGGACAAGAAGATTTCCAATATCCAGGAGATTCTGCCGCTGTTAGAGCAGATCGTACAGTCAGGCGCAAGGCTTCTGATTGTTGCGGAGGATGTGGAGGGCGAGGCTCTGACCACCCTTATTGTGAATAAGCTGAGAGGCACCTTCAATGTGGTTGCCGTTAAGGCTCCCGGCTACGGCGACAGAAGAAAAGAGATGCTTCAGGATATCGCAATTCTGACAGGCGGAACCGTTGTTTCCAGCGACCTTGGGCTGGAGCTTAAGGATGTGACCATGGATCAGCTGGGACGGGCAAAATCCGTTAAGGTTCAGAAGGAGAACACGGTTATCGTTGACGGCGAGGGCGACAAGTCCGATATCAATGCCAGAATCGCTCAGATCAGGGCTCAGATTGAAGAGACTACCTCTGACTTTGACAGGGAGAAGCTTCAGGAGAGACTTGCCAAGCTGGCAGGCGGCGTAGCCGTTATCCGCGTGGGTGCAGCTACGGAGACCGAGATGAAAGAAGCAAAACTGCGCATGGAAGACGCTCTGGCAGCTACCAAGGCAGCCGTGGAGGAGGGCATTATCGCAGGCGGCGGATCCGCTTATGTTCACGCCATTGCGGAAGTGGAGAAGATTCTGCCTGATCTGGAAGGCGACGAGAAGACAGGCGCCAAGATCATTTTGAAGGCTCTTGAGTCTCCGCTGTACCATATCGTGGCCAACGCAGGCTTAGAAGGCGCCGTAATTATCAATAAAGTAAAAGAATCCCCGGTGGGAACCGGATTTGACGCATACAAGGAAGAGTATGTGAATATGATTGAGGCCGGGATCCTGGATCCGGCAAAGGTGACAAGAAGCGCGCTGCAGAATGCAACCAGTGTGGCGTCTACCCTGCTGACTACCGAGTCCGTTGTTGCCAATATTAAAGAAGAGGCTCCGGCTATGCCGGCCGGCGGCGGTATGGGCGGTATGATGTAAGCGAAAAGGACCGCTGACTATGAATGATTCCTACACAGAATGGCTGGTAAAGCGAAAAGCTCCGGCCAGCAGCCTGATAATTAAAGCAGCTCTCATAGCACTTTGTGCGGTCAGCGCCTTTTTGGCCCTGACTACCATGTTCGGCATCATAATCCTTGCTGCGGCAGGGGCTGCCACCTATTACATTTTTCAGAACCTGAACCTGGAATTTGAGTACCTGTTTGTCAATGATCAGATTACCATTGACAAGATCATGGGAAGGGCCAGGAGAAAGAAGGCATGGGAGGGTACTCTGGGGGAAGTGCAGATTGTGGCGCCTCTGGACTCCTACATTCTGAAAGATTACGAGAAGCCGGGCATGAAAAGGCTGGATTTTGCCTCCCACGCGCCAAACGCCAGAGTATACGGCATGATTTATCACGGCGAGGGCGGCCAGGTGACAAAGATTGTGTTCGAGCCCAACGACAAAATTTTACAGCATATCAGGCAGAGGAGCCCGAGAAAAGTGGTATTGTAAAAAGGTACGGTTCAGTTAACCCTGGACCGTATTTTTTATGGAATTTTCTGGCCGATGTTACTGTTCACTGGCAATGTCATTAACTTAAGCCCGGGTTTAGAAATGCTAAACGTTACAAAGCCCCTAAAAACAGGTCTCTTCTTCACGGCATTCATTCCGTTTGAGCTGGATAAACAGGGACTTTAAATTCGTCATATTGCTGTATTGTTGAGTGAGTAAAGTTGGGGCGGATTTGGTCGTGGGGCCAGCGAGGGGAGGCAGGCTGTGTGCCGACCGGGTTCAGATATGCCAGGCATTCCGATGAGCCCTTAAAGCGGAAAACACTCGGGGTGAGGCCCTCCT
>JAAWLV010000150.1 GCA_022798105.1 Hungatella sp. | reverse complement strand
AGGGCTCATCGGAATGTTTGGCATATCTGAACCCGGACGGGACATCCCTCCTTCTCTGACTGGCTCACGACAATTCCCGCCCCAACTTTACTCACTCAACAATACAGCAATATAACGAATTTAACCCTCCTCTTTATCCGTGTTAGAAGGAACCTGAACTGTTACCATCCTTATGGCTGAACGCCAGGCTGCCCTTGACACTAAACGCGTTCAATGATAAGCTAAAAAAAACGCATCAGGAGGATTTCCCATGGAAAAGAACGACAAGTACAAGGATATTTTCTGCATCTCCCACCAGCTGTTTCTATCCCAGGGCTATGAAGCCACCACCATCCGCCAGATCTCAGAACAGGCCGGCGTAAGCCTTGGCCTGACCAACCATTTTTTCCATTCCAAGGAGACATTGGCAGGCCTGGTTCTGGACATGATTGCCGCATACACCGCTCTCTTTTGCAGCGTCACCCATCCCTGCCCCCAGCCCCTCCACCGCCATGTCCTGGCTGCCCGGGTCCGCATCCTGTATCTTTTAAAAGCCAGCAGCTACCGCCGCTTTTATCTGGACACCTTAGAACATGACGTCCTATTTCCCAAACTGAAAAAGACCCCCAGCCGGATTCTCTGCCAGCTGGCGGATCTCTATCATTTCCCCGCAGATGACGATCTCTTCCTCCTCTACGGAACCTATGTGCCATACCACTACGAAAAAACCCTGATCCTGGGCAAAGAATCAGGCCTTTTTTCCTCTATCTTGCCGGAGGAAATTCCCGACTACATAACCATCGGCGTCTTTGAACATTTTCTGGAACACGCCATTTTAAGCGAAGCCCTTTTGGAGGCCCGCCAGGCCGCAGACACCGTCTTAAGCCGCATGCCCTCAAAAGTCCCTGATGACTTTCTGCTTAATTATCTCAGGGAACAGTAGGCATTTCTCCCCCCGCAAAATGGCAGGCCGCCTTTCTGGTTCCAAAGCTTCTAAGCTCCGGCTCCCTCTCCCCGCAGATATCCTTTGCGTAGGGGCATCTTGTCCGGAACCGGCAGCCGGAAGGCGGATTTACGGCGCTGGGGATCTCCCCCGCAAGGATGTGTTCCCGCTTCTGCCTCTTCTCCGGATCCATGCTGGGCACTGCCTGAAGCAGAAATTTGGTGTAGGGGTGGAGAGGGGCCTTATAGATCTCTTCCGTGTCCCCGATCTCGCACACCTTTCCCAAAAACATAACGCAGATCCGGTCGGAAATATAGTGCACCACCCCCAGATCGTGGGAGATAAACAGGTAAGTCAGATCAAATTCCGCCTGCAGATCCCTCAGAAGATTCAAAATCTGAGACTGAATGGACACGTCCAAAGCCGACACCGGCTCGTCGCATACCATCATCATGGGATTCAGGGCCAAAGCCCTGGCTATGCCTATCCGCTGCCTCTGGCCGCCGCTGAACTGGTGGGGGTATCTGTCTGCCAGCTCCGGCCTGATTCCCACCATGGCCATAAGCTCACGGACACGCTTATCCGTCTCCTCCCTGCTTTTGCATACCTTGTGGGTCGTCAGGGGTTCGGCAATGAGCTGCCGCACTTTCATGCGGGGATTTAAACTGGCATAGGGATCCTGGAAAATCATCTGGATCTTCTGATACACCTGATTCATCTGCCTTTCCGTGTAGGCCGTAATATCCTCCCCGCCAAAGATAATCTCCCCTCTGGTAGGCTCAATAAGCCTCATCATCATCCGCCCCAAAGTACTCTTTCCGCACCCGGATTCCCCCACAAGGCTTAAGGTCTCCCCTTTATATATCTCAATGGACACATCGCTTACCGCGTGTACCGCCTGTTTTTTTCTGATCCCGAAATTATTTTTCAGCTGATACTCTTTCGTCAGATTCCGGGTTTCCAAAAGGATCTCTCGCCCGCTCATGCCCTCTCCCCTTTCTCCGGCTCAAACAAGAAACATCTGACAAAATGTCCCGGCGCCGCCTCATACATATCCGGCTCCTCCTCAAAGCATCTGGCCGCAGAATAGGGGCATCTTGGGCAGAATCGGCACCCCCTGGGAAGATGAAGCATGCTGGGCACCATGCCCCTGATGTTGTAGAGACGCTCCTTTGACTCCATATCCGGCACAGAGCGCATAAGCCCCTCGGTGTAGGGATGGCATACATGTTTAAATATCTCCTTTACCGTGCCGCTCTCCATAACCTTTCCCGCATACATCACATAGAGTCTGGTGCAGAACTGTGCCACCACCCCCAGGTTGTGGGTGATCATCATCACCGACGTGCCTTTCTCCTCCTGCAGTTTCCTCATCAGGTGAAGAATCTGAGCCTCAATGGTCACGTCAAGGGCGGTAGTAGGCTCGTCCGCTATCAGAAGCCCCGGATTGCACACCATGGCCATGGCGATCATCACCCGCTGCCGCAGGCCTCCTGACAGCTGGTGGGGATACTCTCCGTACCGCTTTGCGGCGTCGGGAATCCCCACCAGCTCAAAAGCCGCTATTACCCTGTCTTTGGCCTGGGCCCGGCTCATCCCCCGGTTGTGCAGAAGAAGCGCCTCCCTGACCTGCCGCCCTGCTGTGGTAACCGGATTTAAGGAGGTCATAGGCTCCTGAAAGATCATGGAAATCCGGTTCCCCAGAAGTTTTCTCTTTTCCCGGGGCGCCATGGAGGTCAGATCCTGACCGTCGAAAAGTATGTTTCCTCCATCCACTATTCCGGGCTTCTTTAAAAGCCCCATAACCGACATGGCAGTCATACTCTTCCCGCAGCCTGACTCGCCTACGATTCCCACGCTCTCCCCAGCCTCGATATCTATACTTACTCCGTCCACCGCCCGCACCAGCCCGTCCCTGGTATAAAACGTGGTGTGCAGATCACGAATCTGTAACAATGCCTGTCCCATATTATTTCCTTTCCCCCTTATCTCCCATGGGGATCCATTACATCCCTCAGCCCGTCCCCCAGAAAATTAAGCGCCAGCACCATAATCAGTATGGCTAGGCTTGGGAAGATCAGCATCCATGGGCTGGACTGGGCAAATGTCCTGGCCTGGGACACCATAAGCCCCCAGCTGGAATCCGGCGGCTGAGTCCCCACCCCCAAAAAGCTTAAATTGGCCTCCGACAGGATGGCATCGGGGATATTTAAGGTAAACAGCACAATCAGCGACGGCAGGCAGTTGGGAAGGATATGCCTGAACATAATGGTCCACTTCTTCACTCCCATGCCTCTGGCTGCCTCCACAAACTCCTGCTCTCTGATCGACAGCGTCTGGGATCGGACCACCCTGGCAGTCTTCGCCCAGCCGATCATGGACAGCGCAATAAAAATATTGGTGGTAGTGGCCCCCAGGGTGTACATCACCACCATGGCAAGGACGATGGAGGGAAACGCCAGCACAATGTCAGCCAGACGCATAATCACCGCCTCCAGCTGGCGGATATACCCGGAGATCATCCCCAATATAATCCCGATAACCATGGAAATGGTGGTGGGAATCACCCCCACCAGAAGGGACACCCTGCCCCCGTAGAGAATCCTGGTAAAGATATCCCGCCCCAGATCGTCCGTGCCGCACCAGTGGGCCTTTGACGGCGGAAGAAGCCGCTCCATAAGGTTCACCGCGTTGGGGTCATAGACAGCCAGCTTATCCGCAAAGATAATGGCTGCAGCCATTACCGCCAGGATCCCTGCGCTTAAGGCTGCCGCCTTATTCTCCCTGCACATGCGAATCAGTTTTTCCTTTATTGTGTCGGGCCCTGGAAGATAATTAAGCTCCTCCTCCTCGATCCGCCGGACGGCCTCTGCCCGCTCCTCGGGGGAGAATTTATCCTTCACGCCGTCCACAGCCCTGCGGGCCGCCAGAGACGCCGCCTGTTCAAATGAAGCCATTTTATTTCCCTCCCTCCACGCGTATTCTCGGATCCACCACAGAATACAGGATGTCCGCCGCCAGATTGCCTGCGATGATCACCGCCGTGGTAAAGATAACCGTCCCCTGCAAAAGAGGCATGTCCCGGCTGTTTATGGCATCAACAGCCAGGCGTCCCACGCCGGGAATACTGAACAAAGTCTCCGTGATCACCGCCCCTGACAGAAGGCTTGAAATCTGGATGGCCATCATGGTGATTACCGGCAGGAGGGAATTTTTCAGGGCATGGCTTAAAATCACGGGAACAGGCGCCAGCCCCTTGGCCCTGGCCGTGCGTATGTAGTCGTCCTCCAAAACCTCCAAAAGGCTTGACCTGGTAAGTCTGGCGATGGTTCCCGCCGCGTTCCATCCCAGCACCAGAGCAGGCAGGATCAGGTGCCTTGGTGAGGCAAAACCCGATACCGGAAGAATCCCGTTAAAAAGGTTCTGAAGGATCATACCCACGGAAAAGGCCGGTATGGACACGCCGCACAAGGCAAATCCCATAAACAGGTGATCCGCCAGGGAATTTTTCTTTACCGCGGAAATAATGCCCGCCGGGATGCCGATAACCCAGGACAGGGCGGCCGCGGTGACAGCCAGCATAAGAGTCTTGGGGAAGGCTCCGGCAATGAGGGACGACACGCTGCGCATCAGCTTGTAGGAGGTGCCGAAATCCCCGTGAAACGCGTCCCACAGATACCACACAAACCGGACGTACCACGGGTCGTTAAGGTGCATGGACTGGCTCAGCCGCTCAATCACATCCACCTTCACCTTTTCCCCCATCATCACTGTCAGAGGATCCCCGGGAACCACGCTGAGCATAACGAAAATCAGGAATACCACGCCGATCAGAACCGGAATGGTCACCAGTATCCGCTTGATTATATACTTTAACATCTGAATTTCCCTTTCTTATTCTCTTTCAGACATGCTATTTTTCAAGGGAAACCGTATAATAAGACACATCCGTCCACCCATTCCACGCCACATGGAAATCCTTCACCCAGTCCTGGACAACCACGATATGATCCATCTGGAACAGAGGCAGCACCGTAAAGTCCTCCTGGATCACGGTTGTGTCGATCTTCTGGTACAGAGCCATCCGCTCTTTTTCGTCCACCATGGCCCTTGCGTCCTCCAGCCACTGGTATACATCCGTATTCTTGTGGTTGTTGGAGCGGATCTTGGCGTTTCTCTCTGTAAAGAAGGTGTAGAGGAAATTGTCCGGATCGTTGAAATCGGCCTTCCAGGAAGCTCTGGTCATACCCAGGCGCCCCTCTTTCCTCTCGGCAAAATAGGCCGCGTCGTCCATCTGTTTGATGGTGACCGTGATGCCCACCTCATTTAACATGGACTGAATTACCTGGTTGATGGCAAGTGCATCCGGGTTATCTGTCTGCTGATAGATCTCCAGCTCACAGCCGTCCCCGTACCCCGCCTCCGCAAGAAGGGCTTTTGCCCCCTCCGGGTCATAGGGGATCTCAGCCGCGTCATAGGCCCCCAGCACCCCGTCGGGCAGCATGGAATTAACCACATGGCCTGCCCCGCTGTACATCTGATCCAGGATCGTCTGGCGGTCAATAGCCATGGAAATGGCTTTGCGGACCCTCACGTCGTCGGTTGGCTTCATATCCTGATTAAAGACGTAGAAATAGCATCCTGCCTCCGGGCCTGTGACCAGGTTATCCTTGTAAGCGTCATTGCCCAAAAAGTATGCCAGCTGCGAGGAAGAGCTGCTCAGATCCACGATATCCAGCTCCCCGTTCTCATACATCAGCTTCTGGGTATTCTCGTCGGGAACCTGGATCACCTCGATGCCGTCCAGCTTGGGAGCGCCCTTAAAGTAATCGTCGTTTTTCACCATGGTCAGCCGGTCGTTGAGCACCCAGTCCGACATCTTAAAGGGGCCGGTTCCCACGGTCAGTTCCGGGTCAATGCCGAACTGATCCCCTGCCTCCTGGGTGGCCTTCCGGTTATAGACAGAGCATGCCGGTGTGGCAAGGTTGGCAAGGAACGGCCCGAAGGGCACATCCAGGGTAAACTCCACCGTGTACTCATCCAGGGCCACAACCCCCTCCACGCTGTCCGCCTCGCCGTTTAATCTGGCGTTGGCCCCTTTGATCATGCTGTAAACATCCGTATTGCGGGCCGCTGTATCCGGATTCATCATGCGGTCAACGGTGTACACCACATCATCCGCCGTCAGCTTTTCCCCGTTGTGGAACGTTACATCCTTCCGCAGATGGAAGGTATATACCAGGCCGTCGTCGCTGACTTCCCAGGTCTCTGCCAGGCTGGGCACGATCTCCGCCACCCCGTCCACCACCTCGCACTCCACCAGGCGGTCGTAAATATTTAAGGGAACCACATAAAATTCCGTGTCCTTCTGGGTATCCACGGTGGGGAATTCGTCTTTCGCCGGAATGTGGAGCATATTGTCCCCCGGCGCTGACTGGTCTGTGGCCCCAGTCCCTCCGGAAGACTCCCCGCTCTCCTCCTGCACAGCCTTTGTACTCCCGCCTGCTGCCGCGGACGTGGTATCCGCCGTATCCTCAAATGCCGAACTGCAGCCTCCCAATGTGCCCACGGCCAAAACCCCGGCCATCAGCAAAGATACATATTTTTTCATGATTTTACGCGCTCCTCCAATCCTTATGTACAAAAAGAGCATTAGAAACAGTCTAATGCTCCTTTGCATCTATGTCAGTAAATATTATAAAATGATTCCGCGGGGATTGCAACTATTTTTTTGAGCATACGGTTCGTTACTGTTCACAGGCAGTGTCATTAACTTAAGCGTTAAGAACGATTTCTTGCGCAAAGTGGCAAAATAATGAAATTGCTGTATTATTGAGTGGGCAAATGGGGCGGATTTGGTCGTGGGGCCAGGGAGTGAAGGCAGGCTGTGTGCCGTTCGTGTTCAGATATGCCAAAC
>JAAWLV010000149.1 GCA_022798105.1 Hungatella sp. | reverse complement strand
GAAAAACGATACAAAATGGATGTATTAAATGCACAGCTCAAAAACAATTAAGACAATTTTCTGTATAGACACCTTTTGACCCCAACATCATGACATTGGGTGTGAATACACTAATTTTTAAAGCTGTGAACCGGAGCCGGGATCCTGCCGCCCCGGTTTACAAACCGTTCGCAGGAGTATGGATTTACCGGCATCACCGGCGCATATCCCAAAAGACCTCCAAACTCCACCGTGTCCCCTACATCCTTGCCGATGACGGGGATCAGCCTTACCGCCGTGGTCTTCTGATTAATCATGCCGATAGCCGCCTCATCGGCAATGATTCCCGCCAGAGTGCTTGCCGTTGTGCTGCCCGGGATGGCGATCATGTCAAGGCCCACAGAGCACACACAAGTCATGGCCTCCAGCTTCTCAAGAGTCAAAGCCCCCATGGACACCGCGTCAATCATGCCCTGATCCTCGCTGACCGGGATAAATGCCCCGCTCAGACCTCCCACATAGGAGGACGCCATGATCCCGCCCTTTTTCACCTGGTCATTGAGCATGGCAAGAGCCGCCGTGGTTCCCGGCGCACCTACCCGCTCCAGGCCGATCTCCTCAAGGATCTCCGCCACGCTGTCTCCCACCGCCGGGGTCGGGGCTAAGGACAGGTCGATGATTCCAAACGGAATCCCCAGGCGTTTTGACGCCTCCTGAGCCACCAGCTGCCCTACCCGGGTAATCTTGAAGGCAGTCCTTTTGATAGTCTCGCACAGCACCTCAAAATTCTCGCCTCTGGCCTGTTCAAGGGCCACCTTCACCACGCCGGGGCCGCTGACACCCACATTGATGATGGCGTCAGCCTCGGTCACCCCATGGAACGCCCCTGCCATAAAGGGGTTGTCATCCGGCGCGTTGCAGAACACCACCAGCTTGGCGCAGCCCAGCGAATCCTGATCCTTTGTGGCTTCTGCCGCGGCCTTAATCATCTGCCCCATAAGGTTCACCGCATCCATATTAAGGCCCGTCTTTGTGGAGCCCACATTTACGGAACTGCACACCCGCTCTGTAACTGCCAGAGCCCTGGGAATGGAGCGGATCAAATTCTCGTCCGCTTTCGTCATTCCCTTGCTGACCAGGGCAGAGTACCCTCCCAGGAAATTAACGCCCACTTCCTTGGCGGCCCTGTCCAGAGTCCCTGCGATGGTCACGAAATCCTCCGGCGTCCTGCAGGCGCAGCCACCCACCAGCGCAATAGGGGTCACGGATATTCTTTTATTGACAATCGGCACCCCGAAATCCCTGGCAATCGCCTCCCCTGTAGACACCAGATCCCTGGCAGTGGAGGTGATCTTATTATAAATTTTCTCATTGAGCGACTCAAGGCTGCTGTCACAGCAGTCAAGAAGGCTGATACCCATGGTGATGGTTCGGACATCCAGCTTTTCCTGTTCGATCATATTGTTGGTCTCAATGACCTCAAACATATTCAGCATATGGTTTTCTCCATTCTCTTCAGCGATATCGAACACATTCAATCCTTTCCGTCCTCCGGCATTTTAATTCCGATTGAACACGTTCTGAAAATACCTTCCAGGAATCCTAAAGCATCCCTCAGATCCGGTGCATCTTCGTAAAGATCTCCTCCCTCTGACATTTGACGCGGACACCGATATCCTCGCCTATTTTCTCCAGATCGGCAGACATTGTCTCGAAAGGCTTTAAGGATTTATCCATATCCACAATCATCATCATATTAAAAAACTCCTGGACAATGGTCTGAGAGATATCCAGAATATTCACCTGGTTTTCTGCCAGGTACGTACACACCTTCGCAATAATCCCCACCGTGTCTTTTCCCACTACCGTTATTATAATCTTATTCATGTTCTGTCTCCTTGTCTCTTTCTTCGTCACCGGTTCCAGCTGCCTGTAAACTGTGACGTTTTTTCGGATCCCCGGCCCTTTTTACGGCCTGTCAGCCGAATCTTCAAAATGCTTCATCTTCCCTCCTCTTTTTAATCACGTCCTCCCGTCGGACAAATATCGCTGTCTATATGGTCACGATCTCGGACATCACATCCCTGCCTGCCACAGAGATAGAAAAGTCCCGTGAGCAATAGCCGTGATCTCCCTGATCAATCTCCAGCTTCACTGTCTCATAGGCCAGTTCCTCGTAATTATTCTCCTTGCTCAAATGGCCCAGAAAAATATGTTTCATATTGTCATGAAGAATGTAGTTCAGAAGCCGTCCCGCATTGTCATTGGACAGATGTCCGTGATCGCTTAGGATCCTGCGCTTTAAGTAATAGGGGTACGGGCCGGTCTCCAGCATGCGCACGTCGTGGTTGGACTCTAAAAGCAGCGCGTCCAGGCCCTGAAGATGTTCAATGATGTAGGAATCAAAATGGCCCATATCCGTGGCCACCGCCGCACATCTGCGGCCGCTGCTGATCCGGTAGGCCACCGGATTAGCGGCATCATGGTCAATACTGAAAGGCTTTATGTCCATATCCCCCACCTTCACCTCCACATCCGGCAAAATAGGATGGAGAAGCTCCCTGGGATATTCCCCAAGGCTTTTCATCTCCCCGATCTCCTCCAGAGTCTCCTTTGTGGCATAAATGGGAACGCCGTGTTTTCTCGCCAGCACCCCAAGCCCTTTCACATGATCCGAATGCTCGTGGGTAATAAACACCCCGTTAAGCTCGCTTCCCTTAACCCCAATATCATTTAACCCCTTCTCGATCCTCTTGTTGCTGATCCCCGCGTCTATCAGGATATGGGTATTCTCCGTCCCCGCATAGATGCAGTTTCCGCTGCTGCCGCTGGCAATGCTTACAAATCTCATAATGGCCTCTTCCCTTATCTTCAATTATCGCGGACAACCGATCCCCGCTCCGCCGGCGTGATGCCAAGCTTTCCTCTGATCTGCCCCGTCACATCTTCCATGGAGCCGCTGTTGTCAATCACAAAATCCGCACACCTGCGGTATTCCTCCTCCGACGGCTGCCCGTCCATCATCTTAAGGCACCGTTTTTCGGAATATCCCCGGCTTTTAATCAGTCTTTGTATCCGCTCATTCTTTGCTGTATAAACATACCATATTTCGTGGAAAAAGTCATCCGGATTTTCCAGAACCAGGGCAGATTCCGCCACCACAAGCCAATGAGTCTTAACCGCCGCCAGAGCCAGAGCCTGCACCTGCTCCCACACCAGGGGATGGATCAAACCGTTGACGGTATTTCTGGCCTCCTCGTCCTCAAAGACCAGCCTGGCCAGCACATCCTTCTTAAGCCTTCCGTCTCCGCCCACAATCTCCTCCCCGAAGGCCTTCACAAGCCCCTCAAAGCCTGCCTGGCCCGGCTCCTCCAGCTGCTTGGCCACATGGTCGGTCTGTATTATGCCCGCTCCAAATTCCTTCTTTAACAACTCCAAAATACGGCTCTTCCCGGAACCTACGCCGCCGGTCAGGGCGATTATTCGGTGATTATCCATGTCTCTTCCTTCCCGAAAACATCGGTGCTTTACAAATCCCATGCTTTCTTTAACAATCTATAAAACCCAGCCGGCTTAAAACACGCATCCTTCCGTAAGTCTGTAAATCCATACATCACAGATACACCCGGTGTTGCCGCTTACTTCGCGTCATACCAGCTCTGTCCCTGGCAGGCCTCCACCTCCAGGGACACCCGCAGGTCCGCCGCCCCCTTCATCTTTGTCTCCAGAATCTCCTGCACCTCACAAAGCTCCGGCTTCCATGTCTCCACTAAAAGCTCGTCGTGAACCTGCAGCACAATCTTGGATTTCAGCCCTCTCCTTCTCAGCTCCCGATCCACCTCTATCATAGCGATCTTCATAATATCCGCCGCCGTCCCCTGGATGGGCGAATTCATAGCCACCCGCTCCCCGAAGGACCGCTGCATGAAATTGCCTGATTTCAGCTCCGGAACAGGCCTGCGGCGCTTAAACAGAGTGGTCACATACCCTTTTTCCTTTCCCTCCTCCACCTGTCTGTCCAAAAAAGCCTTCACCCCCGGGTAGGTCTCAAAATATTTGTCAATATAATCCACCGCCTCCTTGCGGCTGATGCTCAGGTCCTCGCTGAGCCCGAAAGCGCTAATCCCGTAGACAATACCGAAATTCACTGCCTTGGCGTTGCGCCTTTGAAGAGGCGTAACCTCGTTCAGGGGAATGTGGAACACCTGGGAGGCCGTGATAGCGTGGATATCCTGGGCCTGCCTGTAGGCCTCAATAAGCCGTTCATCCCCGGACATGTGGGCCAGCACTCTCAGCTCGATCTGGGAATAATCGGCGTCCACAAAGGTGTACCCTTCCTCCGGGACAAAAATCTTGCGGATCTGCCGCCCCAGCTCCATGCGTACCGGGATATTCTGTAAGTTGGGCTCCGTGCTGCTGATACGGCCTGTGGCTGTGATAGTCTGGTTAAATGTTCCGTGGATCCGCCCGTCCTCCCGGATAAAGCCGTAGAGACCTTGGGCGTAGGTGGAATTTAACTTGGTCAGCTGCCGGTAATCCAGGATCTTTCGGATCACCGGGTAATCCGGCGCCAGCTTCTCTAACACATCCGCCGCCGTGGAGTACCCGGTCTTGGTCTTCTTTCCGTGGGGCAGCTTCATCTTCTCAAAAAGGATCTCCCCCAGCTGCTTAGGCGAATTGATGTTAAATTCCAAACCGGCCAGCTGGTAGATCTCTTTCTCCAAAGCGTCGATCTGAACCTTCAGATTGCCGCCGTACTCCTTAAGCCGCTCTTTCTCCACCCGGATTCCTGCCCTCTCCATGCGGTACAGGCTGTAGATCAGAGGCATCTCCACCTGGATAAACAGCTGCCACATACCTGTATCCTTCAGTTTCTTCTCCAGGATCTCCATGGATTTCCAGGCAATATATCCCATGTAGCAGATGCAGACCCCGGCCTTTTTCTCTCCCTCCAAAAAAAGCTGCCCTTCCATGGCCTTTTTCCCAAGCAATTCCTCCTTAGACGGCACAGTGATCTCCAGGTAATCTCTGGCCAGATCGTCGTAGTTGTAGGTGTCTTTAAGAGGGTTCAAAAGATACCCGGCCACCGCGGCGTCCAAAACGCCCTCATCCTCCTGAAGGTTTAAGCAGGGAAGCTGGGCCTTCAAATTCAGAGTCGCCGCAGAAGTCCCCCTGTCCGTGTCCGAAGCCCTCTTTCCCACCAGCTGCTCCACCTTTCCCGCCAGATACTCCCCTGTGAGAAAGCCCTGGGCCCCGATGGCATAGCAGTCCTCCTCGCCGAAGCACAGAGCTGCGGCCTTTACCTGCCCCTTCTCCCCAATCAGCTGAAATCCAAGCCGCTCTGCTTTTTGGGCCTTCTCAAAAACAGCCTCCGCCTCTGAAAAATCCAAAACCGTCCTGAAATGCTCCTCCACCCGTGGCGCATCCATAACCCCCGCGTCAAATCTGGCAAGAATCGACTTAAACTCCAGCCGCTTCATATACTCAAAAGCTTCCGGGGTGTACAGATTCCCCATCTCCATATCCTCATAGGAACATTCTATGGGACAGTCGGTGCAGATGGCCGCCAGCTCTTTGCTCATCCGGGCCATGTCATAGTGCTCCCCCAAAGCCTTCTGGGCCCTTGGCGGTTTTATCTCCGACAGATGGGCATAAGCGTTCTCAATACTGCCGTATGCTGCAATGATGGCGGTAGCCGTCTTCTCCCCGATGGAAGGCACCCCGGGAATATTGTCCGACGAATCTCCCATGAGAGCCTTCACGTCAATAAACTCCGACGGCGTCACCTGGTACTCGGCCTTCACATCCTCCGGGTAATAATCCTTCACCTGAGTGATTCCCTTGCTGGTCCTGGGGATCCGTATCTTGATGCGGGTATCTGCCAGCTGCAAAAGATCCCGGTCGCCGGACACGACGGATACCTGGGCCCCTGCCGCCGCGGCCCTCTTCGCCGCGGTTCCCAGAATATCGTCCGCCTCATACCCGGAAAGGGTCATAATCGGAATCCCCATGGAACTTAGCACATCCTTCATAAGAGGCACCTGCTGAACCAGTTCCTGGGGCATGGGCTTTCTCGTTCCCTTGTAGCCGTCGTACATCTTGTGACGGAATGTGGGATCTGCCAGATCAAACGCCACTGCCAGATGATCCGGATCCTCCTCCTCCAGAATCTTAAACATAATATTGAGGAACCCGTACACCGCGTTGGTGTAAAGCCCCTCAGAGTTGGTCAGCTGCGGTACCCCGTAAAAGGCCCGGTTTAAAATGCTGTGTCCGTCGATCAATACCAATTTATTTTTCATAACCTGCTCCTCTCAGAAAATCCCTGTCTGCCACCAGATCCGAAACTGCATAATCAGCATCACCACAAGACTCATAACCATCAGCGTATCCGCCGCGTAGTGGAGGATAGTGATGAGACGCAGCTTGTAGATCGCCTGCCTGGAAGCAATAATGTCCGTCTCCATATCGCCTTTAATGTTGTAGCGGTCTGTGTCTGTATCCGAATCCAGCTGCCGGATTCCCACTTCCACCGTATAGTATATCTCAAGCTCTTCCCTGCAATCCCCGCACTGGTCTATATGCTCCAGAAATTCCTCCACCTGCCCCATATCCAGTTCATGGCGGATATAAGGCATAACCAGGTTTTCTGCCTCCTTGCACGTCAATCCGGCCACCTCCCGTCTATATCATTTCTTATATTCTTCTGTTTTTAACTATCATACAATATAACAGGCAATTTTTCCAGCAATTCCTGAAACTTATAAGTTACTGTTCACAGGTACCCCGTGAACATAACCGCATATGCCCATTTAAAATCGCCTGCGGCGATGGGGCATATGCTTTGCCCCCGTAACGGTACTGGCCCATGGCTAATCAGCGGAGTGATTAGCC
>JAAWLV010000148.1 GCA_022798105.1 Hungatella sp. | reverse complement strand
AAGATTTTTCAAGGCATAGTACCCGCTATGTCCAATGTTTATGTCCATTTTTCTCAAATTTCTTTTCCTGCACGATATTCAGTTGTCAATTTTCAGTTACAATCACATTCATTGAGATTCCGAGAAGTTATCAATGGTACGGATTTGTATGATGAAATGAGAGAAAGTACCATACTGAAATTACAAAATATACTGTCTGTATTTACGAAATCAATAATATCAATTATAATGATTATACAAAAAATATTCCGATATGACAATAATTTTTGAGCATATTGGAAGAATCTGCCATGTTGCGCAACAGGCGAATAAAAGTAAAGGAGACAGGTATGAATCATTTTATGTCCGCTATTGAAAACAAGATTGGGCCGGTCGCAGAGAAACTCAGTGAAAACCGTTATTTAAAAGCTGTGAATGCCGGGTTTATGTCCTCCATGCCGCTGGTTATCGTAGGTTCATTTTTCCTCCTGCTGTGCAATATACCAATAAACGGCTATTCCCAGTTTATGGGATCTGTTTTTGGTGAACATTGGTCGTCATATCTTTTGAAAGTGTTTCATGCGACCATGGACTGCATTACCCTGTTTGTGATTGTCGGATGCAGCAGCGGGCTGGCAAAACAGTATAAGCTGGATCAGGTGTCCGCAACAGGTATTTCCCTGGCTTCGTTTCTCATCCTGACGGTTTTTTCGGAAGGGACGCTGGCCGTAAGCGATTTGGGCGCGGGAGCTCTTTTTATGGGGCTGTTTGTATCAATCTTAAGCGTGGAGATCACAAGGCTTGTCAGGGCTAAAAACTGGGTTATTAAGCTTCCGGCTTCAGTTCCGGAAAATATTGCCAACTCATTTTCCGCTCTGATTCCCGCATTGGTTGTATTTCTGGTTTTCAACGGTGTGCGGATCGTGTTTGAGCTGACTTCCTACGGATCTTTCGGCAGTTTTGTATTCGCCATCGTTCAGTATCCTCTTATGAAGCTGGGCAGTTCCATCTGGGCCATAGTTATTTTTATATTTGCCGAGATGCTTATGTGGAGTTTCGGCATCCACGGCAGCAGCGTGGTGGGAGCTGTGACGACTGCTTTTCTCACAGCTCTTACGGCGGAAAATGCGGCGGCAGTGGCAGCCGGACAGCTTCCCTCCAATATTATCAATACCCAGTTTTTGGCAAATTTTGTCAGGCTGGGCGGAGCGGGGGCTACGCTGGGATTGGTAATTCTGATGTTTTTTGCCAAATCGAAACAGTACCGGTCTCTGGGAAGGCTTGCTATCGGGCCAATCGCATTTCAGATCAATGAACCTGTGATTTTCGGATTCCCGCTGGTTCTGAACCCGATGATGATGATTCCGTTTATTGTGGGGCCGATTCTGATTGCCATAACGTGTTACATAGCATTTTCTGTGGGACTGGTGCCCGTTATCAACGGTGCCAACATTCCGTGGACAACCCCTCCCCTTGTTTCCGGCTGGCTGCTGTGCGGCTTCCGAGGATTTTTACTTCAGCTTTTCTGCCTTGGAGAAACTATGATTGTCTGGTATCCGTTCTTCAAAATCAGCGACAATAAGGCAGTGGAGTTGGAAAGAGAAGGGGAGCCGGAGGAGTAAAGCTGCATGAAAACTATAGCAGGAGGTATTATGATGCAGGAATTAAAGTATGTGAAAGGATTTGCGTTTGAACGGGATAAAAAGCAGAAGTACAGCTGTAAGCCGGCTGCAATATCAAAGTTTGCAGGAAGCAGAGTGGTGTTGAACTTCGATGGGAAGGGGAGCCAGGTTCTGGATTTTCTGGACGGATTTCAGGTAATTGTGGACGGGGAGGGGCCATGGGATTATGAAGCTCTTCCGGTTTCCCCGAAAATCTGTTTGATTACCGTACATATGCTGGCAAAAGAGACGCCGAAATACCTGGCTTATATTGTTGATGAAAAGACAGGTATCGTGACAAGGCTGGAAAATTTTATAACCACGGTAGAAAAAGGGTCAACGCCTCTTAGCGATACGGCGAATCTTGTAGTAAGAGAGTTCTCTTTTGGGTGCATGGAAAACAGGGACTGTGTGGAGAGACACCATTTTACAGCGGATTTAAACGGATGGATTCTGGAATCATCGGGGAGCCCGGGAAATGTTGTGCGCTATTATATACACTGTGACACAAAAATCTCGTATTTTCAGCATCAGTGGCCTTTAAACGGAAACCCTGTTGACAAGGATGGGGTGGGATATGGCGAAGCTGCGTTTTTAAAGATTACGGATAGCGTTTACTTAATTACTTTCACCAAGCATTCCCATGGAAATCAGCCGCTGATCTTATGGAATCTGGATGGAGGCAACTACGCTGCCAATTTCGGCGGGGTCAGCAGGCGGCTGCACTGTCCCTTTGTGGTCACTGCCGGAGGCTACCTGCGGGTTCTGGAGAAAATTTAAGGTTATGATTAAAAAGGATAACGACGGCTTTGCCGGCAGGATAGAAAACGCTGTTTCACGGGTACAGATTGGACAGCGTTTTTTATTGTTTTCCTATGACTGACTGGGAAGTGATTCGCCGTGGCGAAAACAGCAGCAACCGCGCTCCATGAATGCACACTTTTTTAACTTTACAGCAAAATAAAATTGCGATATAGTTAAAAATAAAACAGAGCGGCATTCGGCAGGCTGGTATAAACGGCAAAATTCCACAGGAAGGCGGTTAGAGGAAATGTCAGTTTTAAATCAATTAAAAGAGGAACAGCTTTTTACATGTGCAGAGCAGGAGGTGGTGCGGTACATTCTGCAGCACCCGAAAGCGGTAATAAACGCCACCATAGGGGAGATTGCGGAGGCGGCCTACTCCTCACCGTCAACTATCGGCAGAGTGTGCAAAAAACTGGGTCTTGGCGGCTTTGCCGAGCTGAAAATCAAACTGGCCACGGAGCTTGACCGTCTGATCGAGAACGGGGAGAGGGTTGACGTGATGCTTCCGGTGAGAAAAGAGGATGATATCAGGGATTTTCCAAAGATACTGTTTAATCTTCACCACCAGGCCCTGCTCAGGGCATATCATTCTGTGGACATGCGTATGGTCCAGAGGGTGGCGGATGTTTTGTACCGGGCGGACAGCGTGTATGTGCTGGGTTCCCAGCAGTCTTTTATCCTGGCCCAGGATTTTCTCTGTAAAACAGCCAAGCTGGGCCTTCCGTTTTTCAACCCCTCCATGGTCGGATTTAACAATAACCTTTTTCGCCAGCGAAAGGCCAAAAGGCAGGCGGCTCTCATTATTTCCCAATATGCCGACAGCCGGAAGGTGGTCAGATGGGTGGAGGATTTAAAGCACATTAAGAGCGAGATCTGCCTTGTGACAGGCAATGCAAAAAGCCCTGTTATCTGGAAGGTGAACCATGCCGTTATTTTTGAAAGCGAGGAGGGAATTGTGGGGAAAATAGGAAACTTCGCCTCGCGCACCGGCTTGTCCTATGTGCTGGATATCCTGTATATGGTGCTGTTTATGAAAGATTATGACAAAAATCTGGAAAATATGCAGAATTTTATACATGACAGGGAGAGGCCGGACTGGTAATAAAAATTCGGTAATAATTACCGGAAAAAATAATAAAAATCCTTTAAATTTGGGGAATGGTTACCATTGTATGTGTAAAATATTGTCAAACCACCGAAAAAATTTTATAAGAAAAGTACAAGATTTTACAGACACAGGAGGTAAATACAATGGAAAAGAAACCAATCAAGGTCGTTACCATCGGCGGCGGCAGCAGCTACACACCGGAACTTATGGAGGGCTTTATCAAACGGTATGAGGAGCTGCCTATCAGAGAAATCTGGTTGGTGGACATTGAGGACGGCAGGGAGAAGCTGGAGATCGTGGGGGCCATGGCTCAGAGGATGTGGGATGCAACGCCTTATGATGTGAAAGTCCATCTGACTCTGGACAGAAAGGAAGCTCTTCCAAATGCCGATTTTGTTACCACCCAGTTCCGCGTAGGTCTGTTAAATGCCAGGATTAAAGACGAGAGGATTCCCCTTTCCCACGGCATGATGGGACAGGAGACCAACGGTGCAGGCGGTATGTTCAAGGCGTTCCGCACAATTCCGGTGATCCTGGATATTGTAAAGGACATGAAGGAACTTTGTCCTGACGCATGGCTGATTAACTTTACAAACCCGTCGGGAATGATCACGGAGACGGTGATTAAGCACGGCGGCTGGAAGAAATGTATCGGCCTGTGCAATGTTCCGCTGGGCTTCCTTCGCAGAGAGCCGGGGCTTCTTGATATGCCGGAGGAGGAACTGTTCCATCAGTTTGCAGGCCTGAACCATTTCCACTGGCATAAGGTTACGGACAGCCAGGGCAATGACAGAACCCCTGAGATCATCGCAAAGATGAATTCCGGAGATGACGGCACGCCGGCCAATATTTTCAAGGCGCTGTTCCTCAGCGACCAGTTAAACCAGATGAATCTGATCCCCTGCGGTTATCACAGATACTACTATCTGCAGGAGGAGATGTTAAAGCACAGCTTAGAGGAGTATGAGGGGATCGGCACCAGAGGCGAGCAGGTGAAGAAGACCGAGGCTGAGCTGTTTGAGCTGTACAAGGATCCCAACTTAAACTACAAGCCGGAACAGCTGACCAAGAGAGGCGGAACCTACTACAGCGACGCTGCCTGCGAGTGCATCAGCTCCATTTACAACGACAAGAGACAGATTATGATCGTCAGCACCGAGAATAAGGGCGCTCTGGAGGATCTGCCGTATGACTGTATCGTGGAGGTATCTTCCATGATCACCGGAAAGGGTGCGGTTCCCATTACCTGGGGCAAGTTTGAGTCTGCGGAGAGAGGCTGGGTTCAGGTGATGAAGGCCATGGAAGAGTGCGTGATCAAAGCAGCCATTACGGGAGATTACGGTCTGGCCCTTCAGGCGTTTCTGTTAAATCCGCTGGTGATCGGCGGCGGCTGTGCCAAGAGCCTGCTGGATGAGATGCTGGTTGCCCACAAGAAATATCTGCCTCAGTTTGCTGAGAAGATCGCCCAGCTGGAGGCCGAGGGCGTTACGGTAAAAGATAAAGTTGTCTGCGATCTGATCGCTCAGGGCTTATAATCAGACCGGTTCGTAGGGGGTGGAAATATGACAGAAAAAATTATGAACGGTCTTCTCGTGTTTGCGGCAAAACTTTCCAGCCAGAGACATCTTCAGGCGATCCGGAACGGGTTTAGCTCCCTGCTTCCCGTGGTTGTTACGGGTGCGTTTTGTACTTTGATATCCAATGTTGTGTGTAATGTGAAACCAGGCTACATAAGCCTTGCCAATGTGCCGGGAATGGCCTGGCTGGGCGGTTTGAATCCGGTTTTTACGGCTGCCAATTACGGCACTATGAGCTTTATTACCATAGGGATCGTGATCCTCATCGCCCTGGGACTGGGAGAGAGCTACGGCGTCAAGGATTTTGCCCTGGCTCCGGTTGCCCTGGGAGCCTACATTTCCCTGTGTCTGACCTCCATGGACGTGGAGTGTGCGGCCGCGGAGGGCGGAGTCCATACAGTGGCCAATGTGCTGGCGGCTAATTTTACCGATGCCAAAGGGCTTTTTGTGGGACTGATCACAGCGCTGTGCGCTACGGAATTGTACTGTCATCTGGTTCAGAGCGGAAGGATGGAGATCAAGCTTCCGGAGGGCGTTCCCTCCAACGTGGCCAGATCTTTTACGGTTCTGTTCCCGTCCTGCATTACCATTCTGGCAGTTTCCCTGGTGGGATTTGTGTTTAACAAGATTACGGGAATGACCATATTTGTGGCTATCACCACATTTATTCAGGCCCCTCTTATGAACATCCTTACAGGCCTGCCGGGATACTTGTTCCTGATCTTTATGAGTACGGTACTGTGGACGTTTGGTATCCACGGAACCCAGACGTTAAGCGCTATCTATTCCCCCATTCTTCTGGCAGCCTATGCGGAGAATGAGGCGGCTTATGCGGCAGGCACGGCTGTGCCCAATATTATCTGTTCCCCGTTCATGTCCTGCTTTTCCATTATCACGGGAGCCGGGATCACGGGCGGGCTGCTGATTGCAATTATGCTGTTCTCCAAGAGGGATGATTACAGGGCTATCGCCAAGATTGCCATTCCCTGTGCGATTTTCAATATCAATGAGCCGGTTACGTTCGGATTGCCAATCGTGCTGAACCCGCTGCTTGCTATTCCGTTTATGATCGCGCCGGCTGCATCCGCTTCGTTTGCTTACTTTATGACTTCCATCGGTTTCTGCGGAAGGATGGTTGTGAACTCTCCGTGGACGACACCGCCGGTACTTATGGGCTTTTTGTCCTCAGGAGGATCCATCGGGGCGGCTGTTACACAGCTTCTGTGCATTCTGATTGCGGCTGTAATCTATACACCTTTTGTGCTGGCGGCAAATCACCAGAAGCCGGCGGAGGAAGAGTAGGGATACAGGTTGTGTGAAAGGTTAGCTGTTACAGTTCACAGGTTTTCTGTGAACTGTAACTTTTTGGTTGAAAGGTATTCTGTTTTTTGATATGATAAATCTGTCTTCGGCAATTCTTGCCGATGTACATCAAACAGCTGGGAAAGCTGACAGGAAAGTTTTGGCGAATCGCCAGGAATTCCAATTGCAGGACAACTAAATAAAAATGTAGGATCGGAGTCTTTTTGTGTCTGATTTTATGAGATGATTGTTTGTCAGATGTGCATAAATTTATGAGGTGTGCGTGGAGTGCACGTTGATTTAATTTAACCCGTTGTGCTAGTTAATAATCAATGTCATGCGCTTTACCTTATCGGGATAAATTGGAACTTCAATTTTGCCATATTGCTGTTTAATTGAGTGAGTAAAGTTGGGGCGGATTTGGTCGTGGGGCCAGGGAGTGAAGGCAGGCTGTGTGCCGTTCGTGTTCAGATATGCCAAA
>JAAWLV010000147.1 GCA_022798105.1 Hungatella sp. | reverse complement strand
AACCCTTTGCCGGGGAGGAGGGCTATATCCGGCAATTTGCATAAACAGATTATAAAGTCAAAAGGGGCTTTGTCAGATTACGTCTGGCAAAGCTCTTTTTATACGGTATATAAAGAAAATAGTAAAATATTCTGGGGAAATAGCAGAATGTTAAACAAAGAAATGACTACAGGAACAAAAAAACAGTTTTTGGGAATATAAAAAATGAACAAAGAAGATACAAATATTAAAATAAAATTGTCTAAAAGGACGGAAATAAAAAGTCAGGAGGAGAAAAAGATGAAAATGAAGAAAGCCATGGCAGTTTTATTGGCGGCAGGCATGCTGGTTTCGTCCGCTGCCTGCGGAGGCGGAGACAGTCCGGCAGGCGGCAATGAAGGGAATGGCGGCGGCAGCAGTCAGGCCAATCAGGAAGCCGGCGGGGACGCATCGGGCGGAGATGAGGGAGCGGACAGCGCCGGAGGGATCGACATGAATGAGGAGCCCTATACCGTAGCTATCCAGGTGGTTACCCTGCCGGGAACAACGCTGGAGCAGGAGGCTGAGGTTGAAGAGGCAGTCAATGCGATCACTCTGCCGGCCATTAACTGCAAGGTGGATATCCAAAATGTATGGATCAGCGAGGTTGCTAATACCACCAGTATGGGAGCCGCCGGCGGGGAGAAGATGGATCTGATTCATGTGGCTACGCTTCAGCAGATCGGCTCTATGGCAGGCCAGGGAATTCTGTATGACATGAATCAGGATAACCTGCTGCAGACAAGGGGCAAAAAGTTGGTTGAATTGTATGGAGATCTGCTGGAGGTTGGAAATGTCAATGGACAGCAGTTGGCAGTGCCGGCGGATATCTGGACGGCAAGGGCCTTTGGATTCTATTACAACAAGAATATGGCAGAAGAACTGAATATAACCGTTCCGGAGGAAACGGATATGGACGGGCTGGAGAAGGCCTTGTATGCGGTGAAGGAAAAGAAGCCGGATATGAATCCTTATTATACGGGGAGCGGAGAAAATCTGCTGCTGGGCTATTATACCAGTTACGAGGCATACGGCGGTTCAAACGCCCCATACGGAGCAGTAATGGATTCCAGTGCAGACACGACGGTGGTAAATCTATACGCTACCGACCTGTTCAAGGATTACTGTCTGAAGATGTATAAGTGGAAAAAGGACGGGATCATGTCTGGCGATACCACAGATACCACCACAAACCAGGATTATTTTAAGACCAACGCCATATTTGCAGTTCCTTGTGAGGTATCCCCCGCTGCAAAGGCAGTCAATGACGCCCAGTACCCGAAGATCAGCCTGGGCTGGACGATCACCGGCAAGCAGCAAAAGACCTTCTCAACGGCCAGCGCTTATATGTGGGGGATTGCCAGCGGCAGTGAAAGGCCGGATAAAGCGATGGACTTCCTGAACTTCCTCTATGAAAATGCAGAGGTGGCAAACCTTATGCGGTATGGGATTGAAGGCGTGAACTATACGAAGATAGAAGGCAGCGACAGGCTGGTCGAGACCAACGGAACGTACCCGGTAAACTTCTACCATGCAGGGAATGCAAGAGAGATGTATATGGCAATGCCGGCAACAGAAACTATCTTTGAGGAGAGTGATGCCTTTGAAAATGAGGCGAAGGTTTCACCGCTTTTGGGCTATATGTTTGATTCCAGCGCTTATCAAACAGAGACGGCTACCATCACCGCTGCCATTGGAAAGTATCTTCCCCAGCTGCAGAGCGGAGCCAGCGAAAGCGAGGAGGCTGTGCTTGCCTTGATTGACGAATTTAACCAGAAGCTGGAGGATGCAGGGATCAACGATGTAATCAAAGGGAACCAGGAACAGCTTGACGCATATCTTGCAGGGCAGTAAAGGCAAATCGGCGGAAAGGGACGGCCATGGAGTGTTCTGTGGCCGTCTTTCTGACGACGTAGAAAAGCCCTCCGGGCGGGATGCGCACCTCGCGGAGATGAAATTAGCCGTGAACGGCACCGCTCGGGCGCGAAGAATGCGCAGAGCGCATTCTTTTTTACAAAATATTTTTATAAGAAAGGATAGAGAACGCCATGATTTGGAATGATGATTGGAACTTTATCAAAGCATCCTGGGAGGAGTTGGATCCGAACGTTCTGCAGCCAGAGGGGGAGCCGGTTTGTCTGCCCCACACCTGGTATGAGGATGGCGTATATTACCGGGGAGATGCAGCTTATCAGAAGGCCTTTGACTGGCAGGGCAAAGGGGAACAGAGGATTTTTGTACGCTTCCATGGTGTGGATAAGGTATGCCGGGTATACCTTAACGGCAGCCTGGCGGGAACCCATGAAGGCGGTTACAGTATTTTTTGCTTGGAGCTGACACCCTATCTGAGGCAGGAGGGCGGGAATCTTCTGACAGTGTTGGTCAACAATGAGGCAGGAAAAACGGTCAGCCCGCTGTCCGGAGATTTTACCTGCTTCGGGGGGATTTACCGGAAGGTGGAGCTGCTGGTGAAGAACCCGGCCCATTTTGACTGTACCTACTATGGAACCGAAGGAGTGATCATGCAGACCAGGATGCAGGGGGATGACGGATATCTGTATTTGGAGCCATATGTGGCGGGGGTTGATAAAACAGGATATGTCCGCTATACGGTCTATGGTCCTGAAGGCAGGATCTTATGCCAGGAGGAAGGGCAGACAGATGATAAGGCCATCTTAAAGATTCCGCATCCGGCATGCTGGAACGGTAGAAAACAGCCTGTACTTTATACAGTCAAAGCGGAGCTTCTGGCAGATGGGCAGGTGAAGGATACGGTAGAACAGAAGGTTGGGTTCCGGACTGCTACCTTTGATCCAGAGCAGGGATTTTTCCTGAACGGCTCCCATCTGAAATTAAAGGGCGTGGCAAAGCATCAGGATACGGCAGAGGTGTTTTCCGCGGCGTCTATGGAGCATTGGGAGCGGGATATGGAATTGATTGAGGAGATTGGGGCCAATGCCGTCCGGCTGTCCCACTACCAGCATCCACAGGAATTTTACCAGCTCTGTGACGAGCGGGGAATGGTAGTGTGGGCGGAGATCCCGCTGCTGAAACTGACAGAGGATGAAAAGCTTTTTGAAAATGCCAAAGAGCAGCTTAAGGAGCTGATTCTCCAGAATATGCATCACCCCTCCATCTGCATGTGGGGGCTCCAAAATGAGATTGCCATTTTCGGGGAAAAGCCTTTCATGTACGATAAAATGAGGCTTCTTCAAGCTTATGCAAAGGAGCTGGACTTCACACGGCATACCGTGTCCGCAAACCTGAATTCCGTACAGCTGGACAGCCCGCTGAACCGGATTACGGACGCGGCGGCCTATAACTGGTATTACGGCTGGTATTATGGCGAAATGGACGACTTCGACAAGGAACTGGACCGGTTCCACCAGATGAACCCGGATGTGTCTCTGGGGATATCCGAGTACGGCGTGGACTGCAATGTGAAGTTCCACAGCGAGACGCCGGCGGTGAAGGATTACACCGAGGAATTCCAGGCCAAATTCCATGAAACCGTGTACCCCAAGCTTGCCAAGCGTCCCTTTGTCTGGGGAAGCTTTGTCTGGAATATGTTTGATTTTGTCAGCGGCATCCGGGACGAGGGCGGCGTCAAGTACCGGAATAACAAGGGCCTGGTAACCCATGACCGAGAGATACGCAAGGACAGCTTTTACTATTATAAAGCGGTGTGGTCCAAAGAACCCTTTGTGCAGATCGCAGAGCAGAGGTTCCGGTACCGGAGTGGGGAGACCATGGATGTGAAGGTCTATTCCAACTGCCGAAGGGTGATCCTTGAAGCGGTAGGAAAATCCCTGGAGCAGGAATCTGACACAGGCGTGTTCGTGTTCACGAAGGTTCCGCTGGCCATGGGTGAGAATCCCATGACTGCCCGGGCCGGGGAGTACAGCAGCCAGGCAGTGTTTGTGCGCAGGGAGGATCCGGAAACGTCCTATGTGTTTGTAGATGAAAATCCAGGGCTCAATGTAAAGAACTGGTTTGAGGACGAGGTGGAGCGGGAAAAGCTGTTCCCCGAGGGCTGCTATTCCATTCTGGATACTATTGAGACGCTGCGGGAGAGCCGGGAGGCCATGGAGCAGATCAACAGTTTCCTTCCATGTCTGGGGGAGTGGATGCAGGAGGCCATAGGAACCTTTACGCTGGAGCAGAGCTTTATACACGAGAAAACCCTTTGCACAGAGGATGAAATAAAAACGCTGAATGCAAGGCTTATTACAGTAAAGAAGCATAATAATTTATAAAATAATGGAAGAAGGGATGTACAAATGAGCAGACAAAAAAAAGCCTTAAAAAGTAAAAAAGGCTGGAAACATTGGATTCCTTTTTATATCATGGCGCTCCCGGGATTTGCCTATGTGATCATAAATAATTATATCCCCCTGTATGGGCTGCAGCTTGCTTTTAAATCCTTTAATTACCAGAAGGGGATCACAGGGAGCGATTTTATCGGATTAAAAAACTTTAAATTCCTGTTGGCCAGCGACGATGCGACGATTATGATCCGAAATACCCTGCTTTACAATCTGGTGTGGATCTTTTTGGGAGTACTGTTTGGCGTTGCGGCGGCAATCCTGTTTAATGAAATCGCGAATAAGTTTGCCAAGCGGTTTTACCAGACGGTGATCCTATTGCCCTATATTATGTCCATCGTGGTGGTAGCGTATTTGGTTTACGCATTTCTGGCTACCGATACCGGCCTGGTCAACAACGCGCTGATCAAAGGTCTTATGGGAAAGGAAGCCGGTATTGAATGGTACCGGGAAGCAAAATATTGGCCCTTTATTCTGACCTTTGTACATATCTGGAAAAGTATCGGCTTTGGCATGATCCTGTATCTGTCCTCCTTGGTGGGAATCGACAAATCCTATTACGAGGCGGCTATGCTGGACGGAGCCAGCAAGTGGAGACAGCTGAAAAGTATTACCCTTCCGCTGCTGAAGCCCACCATCATTATGCTGGTGATCATGGATATCGGACGGATTTTTCGGTCAGATTTCGGACTGTTCTTCCAGGTGCCCATGAGCCAGCCGGCATTGATGGATGTCACCCAGACCATTGATACCTACGTTTACCGTGCGCTGCTGGTCAACAATAATATAGGAATGTCCGCAGCGGCCAGCTTTGTCCAGTCGGTGGTAGGATTTGTCTTTATCATGATTGCAAATACAATTGTACGGAAGCTGGATGAGAACAGCTCATTATTCTAGGAGGTGGAGATAGGATGATATCACGAGATGAAAAACGTTGGAAGATAACGGCCTATATAATCCTTAGTATTATGGCTGTATTGGCGCTGCTCCCTTTTATACTGCTGATCATGGCGTCCTTTACGGACGATACGGTGGCGCTGATGAATGGGTACAGCTTTTTTCCGGAAAAGTTTTCCATGGATGCATACCAGTATATTCTGGATAATTCCAATACTTTTTTTCGGGCCTATGGTATTACGATTATTGTCACAATACTGGGAACGGCTGTCAGCATGATCCTTACCTCGATGACGGCGTATATACTGTCAAAGCGAGATATGCCGGGCGTGAAGATCTTAAATTTTATGATTATTTTTACCATGCTGTTTAATGGGGGGCTGGTGCCGACCTATATATCCTATACTACCATCTTCCATATTAAGGATACCCTGCTGGCATTGATTGTGCCCAATCTGCTGATGGGAGCCTTTATGGTGATGCTGGTGCGGAACTATTTTGAGCATAGTATTCCGGGGGAGCTGTATGAATCGGCCCGTATTGACGGTGCCAGCGAGTTCCGCATCTTCGGAACCATCGTGCTGCCCCTTTCCGTGCCCATTATGGCTACGGTGGGACTGATGTCGGCACTGGCCTACTGGAATGACTGGCAGAATTCCATCTACTATATCAGTGATAAGAAAATGTATTCCATCCAGGCCATCTTAAATGCCATCAACCAGAGTATCAGTATGCTGGCTTCCCTGGGCGATACGGCTGGGGCCAGCGCGGCGCAGCTGCCCACCACAACCATCCGTATGGCCATTGCCGTTGTGGGCATCCTGCCCATCCTGATCATCTCCCCCTTCTTTCAGAAGTATTTTGCCAAGGGACTAGTGGCTGGAGCGGTCAAGGGATAGCGGCGCTGGAAGGAGGTATTGTTGTGAACCCGGAGGGACAATTTCGTGTTTATAAACCGGACTATACCGGCATGAAGCTGGAGGAGTTTGAATATATCCGGATGAAAAACTGCAGAGGGACATTGGAAACCTACCATCTGGATGTGATGTGGGACCAAAAGGAGCGGCAGGAACCGTATGATCTGGCAATTTTTGTTCATGGAGGCGGTTTTGTCAAGCCCAATGACAAGCGGCAGGCATACATACCGGAGATTGCCAGGCATCTGGTAAAGGAAGGCTTTGCGGTGATATCGCCGGACTATCCGGTGTTTGATACGCCCGAGGAGCGTGATGCGTCGCCGGGAGCAGGATTTTATCTGGAAAAAGCGGCAGAGGCCATACATCAGGCCTATCGATTTGCTATGGAGCATGCAGAAGACCTGCATCTGAAAAAGGAAAGGGCTGTCCTGATGGGCGGCTCTGCAGGTGGGATGGGCTGCTTTTATGCAATTGCAAAATATCCCGGGGAATATGGTGCCTTTATCAATCTGTGGGGGACACCGGAGAAGCTCCCTAAGTTGGAGCAGTTTCCGCCGACTCTTACCGTGCATGGGGATCAGGATCCGCTGGTGCCTTATGAATTATCAAAAGCATTGCAGCAGAAGCTGAAGGCTGCCGGTATTGTCCATGCACTCCATACGGTAAAGGGAAAGGGCCATACACCGGTGGACCGTCTGGACGAATATCTGGGTGAGAGTTACAGTTCAGAGGTCGGCTTGACCGAAAGAAACCGATGGTATAGACTATATTTAGTCGGAACCATCGGTTTCTTTATCCAAAGATCTGGGATACTC
>JAAWLV010000146.1 GCA_022798105.1 Hungatella sp. | reverse complement strand
AGACTTTTTCAAAAAAATCATTGTTCGCATGGATATTCCTCATAACTTCTATGATGACAACGGAATTTTCCATTGCAATCTGATAGACCTGCTGCTTGGCCGTGTAGAATTGTTCTAACCAATAAGCCAAGCTGATACTGCAAATACCATTTAGGAGCAGCCCTTTGGGGTTGCTCCTATTTTTATACCGTTTGGCACCGTCTGCCGTATTCTTACGTCGTTTACGTCGAAACTTTCTGATGGAAAGATGTTTTTTCGTAAGCGCTGAATAACCAACCGTTATTCAGCGCTATAAAAATACTGTCACCAAATACGAAAGCAGTTATCATAATGGTATCTGCCCCCGATTCTCTGGTGTTTCTATTTTTGTATTCATCACTCCCGAACAGCGCTCCTTTATGAAATCACTCCAGGGCATCATTGCTTCCACACCTGCGGGCTGATCTTTGTAGTCCGGAGCCAATCCATTTCCTGCCGGCAGAACGGCACGGAGTTCATGAATTTCTGGTACATCACATAAGCGGCCATGGATGGGGATGCCGGGCTGTGGGCCAGCAAAGTTGTCGGCGTAGGCGCTTTGACAATCGTCCCCTCATCTTCCTTCCTGCATACAGGACAGGCGAGAACTTCCTGAAGGTAACGGATCCGTTCTGCTTTCGCCGGGATTATGGAAAGTTCCTCCCTGACATACTGCCACGAAATGGTCTCCATCGGGGTATCGCAGTCCGGGCAGAGCCGCTTCCCCTCCGGCATTGGGCAGCGGGCCTCCCTGACCGGCAGATTTTTATAAAGCTCTTCCCGTGTGGATTTTGGTTTCCGGTCACGCTGATAGCTTTTGACGGTTACTTTTTCCGTTTCTTCTTCTTTCTCCGGCTCCGCATTTTTCCGGCGGGATCTTTCACTGGAAAAGCCAAAGAATTTCCGGCGGAATTCTTCAATGGTTTCATTGAGGCTGGCAGCCGTGGTCTGCAGATTTTCAATCGTCTCACGAAGTTCCCTGATCTGTTCGTCCTTCTGTTCAATTGTTTTTTGCACGAGCTCAATCAACAGTTCCGTACGGTCTTCCACTATGTCCGTGCCTCCCTTCTGTCTGCCTTTATTATAAAGGAAAACAAATCAGGCGCTGGGCACGCATATAGGCATTTTGACGGATGCATGTGCTGTGGATAACCCTGAAAAATCAATCCTTTTCGGGCCTGGATGATACCCTTATCCACATCGGCAGGCTCCATTATAAATAGCATTGATCAGGTCGAACCACTCCTGATCCGTGCGTTTGATACGATGCTGTTTGATACGATGCTGAATCATTTGGAACTCACTCCTTCCTATTCTTTTGGAATAAGCATGCCGGGGACAGATGAATGCTATGAAGATAGCCATGTCCTGAATGCAAAGTTTCGGAAATCGGAATAGACGCTTCTCCAATTGAAAAGATTATCACACAGATTTCAGAAGTTGTAAAACCGATATCTTATTCAGCGCTTACCAAACAAAAGCAGGATGATGAATTACTCCATCCATCATCCTGCTCATAAAGCTAAGCACCAATTTATTATTCTATATTCCTATCCGCGTATCAAACAAATCTGTGCCGATGATTTCCGGGAACCTGGCAAATAATACCCAAAATTTTACATCAAAAAAGACCGTTGCTCCTTATCCCAAAATATTTCTTTATCCATACCCTTCTCAATTGCCAATCTAAATAATATTACTGTGACTCTTCATATTTAATCCTTAATTTCCCTCTGACATCCAGCCTCCTCCAAAACGGGATAAACAGGCAGATGGCGGCCACCATAACCCCAACATCCGCAGTCGGCGTTGCCCACGCGATTCCATTTATGCCGACCCACCTGTTCATCAGCACCATGGCCGGAATATCCAGTCCGCCTTTCCGCAGAAGCGACAGCATTAGCGGCTCAATCTTTCTTCCCACTGCCTGAAAAAAGGTTATGATAATCATGGTAACGGAAACCCATGGACAAGTGATGCACATAATCCTCTGAAACCGGCTTCCGTATTCAACTGTCAATGGGTCGTCAATAAACGCCCTGACCATAGGTCCGGCACAGGTAATCAGAAATCCCATGCCCAGCAAACCAATAACCAGACTGTACACAAACGTAGTCTTAACTGCTGACAGCATCCGCTTAACATTCCCGGCTGAATAATTGTAGCCGATCAGCGGCAGCACACCCTGAGACATTCCGGCAGCAATGGCAAATGCCAGCATATCCACTTTTTTGGCAATTCCCATACCTGCAACCGCCTCATTGCAGTATGAAACCATCAGCCGGTTCAGCGTAATATTGGAACACACGCCCATCAGATTCATCATACAGCTTGGAAGCCCCACGAACAGAACCTCAAAAGGAATGCCCATTTTCCATGTATAGCCGCAGGGATTGAGGGTGATGGCAGCTGCCTTCCCTTTTCTGCAAATAAACGCCAAAAAATAAATGGCAGCAATGAGATTGGAAACCATGGTAGCAATAGCCGCACCAGCCACTTCAAAGCTCATCAGAGAAATAAAAACCGGGTCGAGAACCATGTTGAGGATTCCTCCCAAGGCCATGCCAAAGCTTGCCTGCCCTGAATACCCCTGCGCCCTCACCAGGTGAGCAAACACTCCGTTGAGCACCGTAGGCACCGCGCCCATGCCAATGGCCCAAAACACATATTGACTGCAAAACTCATAGGTTTCTCCATTGGCGCCTACTGCCGGGAGTATGTACCCTTTCAGGCCAAACGCCGAAACTCCATATATCAGTGAAACAATTCCTGCCGTCCAAATACAGAACGTGGAAACTTTTTGGGCACGCTCCCCGTCTTTCTCCCCCAAGGACCGGGAAATCAGGCTGGAACCTCCTATGCCAAAAAGATTCGCCATCCCTGTAAGCAAAACAAACAGAGGCATGCACAAAGATACTGCCGCCACCTGGTTCGGGTTCCCCACCTGACCGATAAAAAATGTGTCCGCTATATTGTAAGCAACCGTAATCAGCTGGCTGATTACCGTAGGAACTGCCAGGGAAATCACTGCTCTCCATACAGGCTTTTTTTCAAATAACTCCTTATTTTCGTTCACGTCGTCTCCTGCCTCATCCACCAATGCTTCCTTGCCAGATCGATAAACTTATCTCTCAATTTATTTTCCCCGTTGTTATGGCAGGCGCATCCCAGAGAAAAATAAGCCTGAGGCGCATCCAGCACCGCCGCACGGGCCTGATAATGATCAGGCGCCAGCGTCCCGGGGACAATGCCCAGACCCATGCCTGCATAAACGCAGGCCACCACATCCTCCCGATGAGGCATCGGAACCAGCTGCTCCAGTTTCACCCCCGCTTCTTTCATGTGGCCGGACAAAATGCCTATACTGACATCCCGGGTCTTTGGCGACAGACAAAATACCCGGTGTCTGTTAACGTCCTCAACCGTCACCTTTTCCCTGCTCTCCAGCTCATGTCCCGGAGGTATCAGCACATAAAAAGGCGCCTGAAACAGATGGATTACCCGTGCTCCTTTCAGCTGCTCCAAATATCCCATATCCCCGAACAAAATGTCCAGGGCGCCCGTCCTGAAAGCCTCAGACAAATGTTTCCCCTTGTCCAGTTTCAGTCCTAACTTCACATCCGGATTCTGCCCACGAAACCTGCGAATCAATTCTGGCATATTGCCCCACTCCGGCGGATTGGGATAGCCGATGGACAAAAGGCTGGTATCCTCTCTGGCAATCTGCCGACACCGGTTTACCGCGCCGGTGTAGCGCTCCATAATCTCTTTGAATTCTTCCCAAAGGCATTGCCCTGCCGGCGTAAGCCGTACCCCGTCCCAGCCCCGCTCCAGCACCTGAAAGCCTACTTCCTCCTCCAGCTTTTTTATCTGTCCCGTCACCGAAGACTGAGCCATAAACAAATCACTGGCTGCCCGGGAAAAGCTTTTATGCTGGGCCACCATTAAAAAGCACTCTATTCTTTGAAGATTCATAATATCCCCCTGAAAAAAGTATACCACCATTTTCCCCCAGACACAAACAGTGTGCAGAAAATCTGCACACTGCTTATCTGCCGTTTTAAGCGTTCATGCGGCCCATTTATTCCAGCCAGTCTTTCGCGGCATTCTGCACGGCGTTCCGTCCCGAATAAATGCAGTATCCCATGGCGGAACCGGGAAGAATCAGCCCATAGGTAGTTCCGTCCAAACCGCTGATTTCCGTGCCCGCCGCATAAAGATGCGGGATGGCCGTATAATCCGTGGACCGGATGCGATTGCCCCCGTCTACCTGCAGGCCGCCCATGGTACAATAGGAATTGGACACCAGATACAAAGCATAGTAGGGTCCTTCTGACACCGGATACAGATATTGCGGTTCCTTGCCGAACATGGTATCCTCCCCGGCCTCATACATTTCATTGTTCTGCTGCACAGTTTCCAGCAAGCTTTCCAGAGGCACATGAATCTTCTCTGCCAGTTCCTCCAAAGTGTCTGCCTTTACCACATTCAAATATTCGTCATTTACGCCTTTCTCCAAATCGGCATAAAGATTCTCCAGAGCTCCTCCTGCTTTTCGGTCATTGGTACTCTCCAGCATGCCTCCGGTGGCCCTGGCGTTGATATACGCATCATCAAAGATTGCCCAAACCTCATGCTGAGACATGATGGCATTAGCCGCCAATGTGTAATTGGTTGTAACAATATCTTCATTGCAGAACCGCACTCCGTCCTGATTAACCCACAGCGCGCCTGTTTTCGTCAGAGCATATTCAATCTGATCCTGATCCCTGGAAAATCCCCACAGCCCAGGTCCCAGCATCATGATACACACATTGCCCGTGGCAGCGCCTACGCTGTAAGCCATACGCAGCCCGTCGCCGTCATGGCCCGGTGTAGAATTAATATCACGGCGGTCATAGCTTAAATGGAAATAATCCATCCATTCCTCGCTCTGGAGAAATCCCCCTGTACAGAGAATCACCGCAGGCGTATTAAACTGATAAATAGTTCCGTCTGCGCCGCGAGCATAAACGCCCTGAATCTCTCCCGCCTCATCCAGGCACAAATCCACAGCAGGGGTTTCTTTATATATGGTTGCGCCGGCATCCACCAAAATCTTTTCCATGGCATTGATAGCAACCGTTCCCCCGTTATCATGTCCCTGGAAATTGTGGTGTACCATATACGCATCTTTCTGTCCCTCTACTTCCGGCACTCCGATGCCCAGACTTTTAATCCACTCATAATTTTGTGTCGACTGGTCAATATACCGGTTCCAAAGCGTTGCGTCGTTCATATATGCTCCAAACTCCAGCACATCATGAAGCATGTTCATCTTATCATATCCCTTGCCGCCGGTGGCTTCCAGCACCAGGTCCGTATTGTAGGCAAAGAATCCCTCGCCGCCCAGTCCCTGTCCGCCAAGATAGCTCATCTTTTCCAGAACGCACACGCTGGCTCCCTGCTGCACTGCCTCTGTAGCCGCCGTCATCCCAGCCAGCCCGGCGCCTACAATCACAATGTCATATTCCTCCACCACATCCGGCGTATACTCGCCGATCGTCCAGTCCTCAGCCGGATTCTTTTCAGGCTGTTCTTCTGCCTTTGCGACCAGAAGCTCAACATCTCCCCCTGCCTGTGCTGCACAGTCGCCTACAGCCTCTAAAATCGCGCTGCTGGTGATGGTGGCTCCGGTGACGGCATCCACCATAAGGCTCTGTTCCTCCACAATTCTGGCCGGGATCTGCTCCAGAGCTCCGGCTGCAATCTGAGGAGTCTCCTCCTGGTCTGTTACTGTCACTGACATAATGGATGAATCCGAAAACTCTACCTCAACCGTCACGCTGCCATTATGCCCTTTTGCCGTTCCCTCATAAGTCCCCGCCGTATAAGATATGGCTGCGGCAGCCGAAGCCTTTGTTTCCTCCTCTGCCCCGCTGGTTTCCTCCGCTGTGCCGGTGGTTTCCGCTTCTTCCTGAGTAGTCTGGGGCGGCTGTGTGGTCTCTTCCGTCTTTCCCGCCGATGCACATCCTGAAGCAAGCGCAGACACCAGCAGCAAGCTCACCAATCGTTTTCTCTTGTACATGTTCCTCCTCCTTTTTGGGTCTGACATCTTTTTATCAAACATCTGCCTTCATTATAAACACCCCAGAGAAACCTGTCTAATGGGCAATTCCGATAGCCTTATCGGTTTTAACGATAACGCGAAACCTTTTCCTCATTCTTAGGGAGTCCGAATCCTGTGCAATGACTATCCCGCGGATATCACGTTTGGTAAAACCACGGATCAGATAGCTGCCGTCGAATATCGCTTCACAAAAAGCAGGATGATGAATTACTCCATCCATCATCCTGCTCATAAAACTAATCACCAATTCCAATCCTTGCCTTTCTTGTTACTCCAACACCTCCACCTGATACTGCTCTGCTATTTTCTTTACTTTATCTGCCGGTTCTTTTGTCTTTGCTGCGGTCTGTTGAACACTTTTCGTCTCCAGCAATGTCCGGTATATCAAAATTCCCTTTTCAATTCCCTTTTCAATCCCCTTTTCAATCCCCTTTTCAATTCCCCTTTCCATACCTCTATCCTCTATCACCTGACTATACGAACACATATTCCTGACCTCCTCTCCAATTTCTTCTGATATAGTTAACTGATACTCCTCCTCCAGCTTTTTCAGCCGTTCTTCCGGTATCATGCTTCCTAAAAACAGAGTCTGAAGCATTCCCAAAGTTCTTTCTTCTGTCGGACTCTCCCCAAGTCTCAAAATAACCAGGCTCATCATATCGTAATCTTTATTAGCCACCTGAGAAATACCATAAACGTCTTCCTTTTTGAAAGAATACCGGGTAATGCTCTGCTTTTCTCCCTTTGGAATATCATTTCCCATACAAAGCCAGATACTGTAGCACTTCTGCAAAATACCATAGTCTGTATCCTCTGATACCCTCTGTATCTGGGAGGAAATCAGACGGGAAAGATAGTAAATACCTCTCTTCTCCAAAGGATATCCCGGCCGATAACGGTTCTGAGCTTCCATATCCACATACAAACAGATCTGTGCCGATGATTTCCGGAAACCTGGCAGTAATACCCTGAACTTTACATCAAAAAAGACCGTTGCTTCCCCTGATATACCGTCTTCCTGCTGCAT
>JAAWLV010000145.1 GCA_022798105.1 Hungatella sp. | reverse complement strand
GCAGTATGGCAAGATTACCCCAGGGAGTAAGAAAACGGGCAGACGGAACCCTGGAAAAGCGTTTTACTGTGGATGGCAAGAGGTATTCCATCTATGGTGCGAATAACAAAGAGCTCCAGCAGAAGGAAAAGGAAATCAGGAGGCAGATTGAGGCCGGGCTTTATACGGACAATCGGAATCTGACACTTGATAAATATTTTGACGAATGGATGGTGGGAAAGAGAAGCGGCACAAAAGGGAACTCGCTAAAAACTTATAAAAGCCATTATCGGAGACACATTTCCCCAAGACTGGGGAACAGAAAGATACATAAGATCGAGCGGAGGGAGATTTTAACGCTTCAGAGAGAAGTTTCTGAAAAGATGTCTGTGTCAACGTGCAACAGTGTCTTAAGGGTTTTAAAAACCATTCTGAATGACGCTGTCCATGATGAAATCATCTCGAAAAGCCCGGCAGACGGAATCAAGTCCCTGAAGGAGACGGAGAAAGCCACGGAGACCTATCACAGGGCTCTGACAGAGCAGGAGCAGAGGGACTTCATGGAGGAGATGGCAAACGATTATTATTATGAGTTCGCGGCTCTTCTTCTGTGTACGGGCATGAGATCGGGAGAGGCGGCGGCTCTCACATGGAGCGACATAGACTATAAGCAGAATGTGATTCACATCACCAAAACCGTCACTTACAATGAGGACGGAACGATAGGAATAGGGAGCCCAAAAAGCGAATCAGGAAAACGCGATATCCCCTTGAATGATACAATTCGGAGCATTCTGTCAAGCCAGAGAAAAAAGCTGGGGAATATCCTGCCGATGAATGACAACAGAGTCTTTGTATCCGTCTATGGCGGCATTATACATAATCATGTGGTGAACAAAGCGATCAGCAGCACCCTCTCTAGGCTGAGAGACCAGGGCAAGCCGATCGAACATTTCACGGCTCATGCCTTAAGGGATACTTTCGCAACCCGGTTCATAGAACAGGGAGGCAATCCACAGACCTTAAAGGTGATCTTGGGTCACAGCAGTCTGTCAATGACCATGGACCTATATAGTCATGTTCTTCCCAACACCAAACAACAGGAAATGGATAACCTGAGGATCGTGTTATAGCAGCAGGGGCGGCATTGTGGCCGCCTTTTTGCTACCCCACTTTTACCCCAATTTCTACCCCAAATGAAAGCAGTTCATGTATGAATAAAGACGAAACCTGACAAACCATATAGGAGGGAGTGATGTTGAATAATCCCGGTAAAATCGGCATTTTTAAGAGACGGACATAAACAACGATGAACGGTGACAAAATGTATAAAATTGAACTACATAATAAACCATTCTTTCTTCCGGCTTTATATATACCCGCAAACTTGATATCAATTCCTTGTCCCATCCACATCACTAATCTCCTTTAATAACGAATCAACCATTAAGGCTTTTAACAATTCAAGACTCTGCAATAATTCATAGTTACGTTCCATACTGCTTTTCAATGCAAAAATGTCTCTTTTATTAATCCTATTTCTGGTATTCCATCTATTCACTCTATCTCCCTACGCCAATATCTGTCCTATTTTTTCAATAGTATTCAGTACAAAAAGCGGCTCTATACAATGCCGTTCCTGATTATTCTCTTCTAAATCCAGCGCTTCATTAATGATTCTCTGGCTAAATTTTGTCATGGCTTTTCGTTTCTCTTCTCCTGCATCCATTTTAAGGATCTGCAAGCATTCGCTATTATCCAAAGACATTAATCGCTTTAGATTCGATCCTATCTTTGTTGTATCTGAAGCCTGTTCTAACAACTGAATAATATCATCATAATAATTCTTCACATTTTCAATACAGGTATTCTCAATCGCTGTTGCCTGTTGGTAATATCCCTCCGAAAAAGATATCAGGATTTCATTCAAGCGATCGGTAGAGTAAATATTCGCTGTTTCTTTCTCATAGGAACGTTCTTTTGCCACTTTTTCCGCACAGGCATATTGGATACCCTGTCCTATCTTTTCTATTGTTTTTTCACAAATAGCTGTCACAACTTCCAGATTATTCAAGTCCGAAAATATGGACTCCCTGCTGTCCCTTGTAATTCCGGTCATAATCACCCGTTCCAGATGCGGATTTGTCTTAAATGCAGCATTAAACATACTCCTTGTAAAAGAAGCTGATTCATCCCATAATCCCATCCCATAATCCGTTTATATACGCCTCCTGCATGGGCGTATCATATTCATCCAGGAGAATAATCACCTTTTTTCCATAATACCTTGACAAATAAAGTGAAAGTTGATGGATTGCCAGCGCAGCCACCGTATCGTCCATATTTATGGATACTGACTGAAAAAAATCCTCTTCCTTCTTATCCAGGACATTCTTCTTTAACAGAAAATCATATTCCGAATACAGATTAGACAAAGTTTGACAAATTTTCTTCCGTGCCGTCTTGTAATCTGTCTTTTTGATATTGGCATGTCACCGCTCCCAAAACTCTCTTTTTTCAACGCTTCCCTCTGGCATAAAAAGGGAAGTACCCTGCTCTCCACAGAATACTTCCCGAATGTAACTGTTTATTTTGTACATTTTTCATTTACAAACCGGTTCTTTTCTCTCTTTTATTTATTCAGATTGGAATTTACTATCCCAGCAGCACAAACATCACAATTCCTGCAATGCCTGTCAGCAGACACAAAATACCGCCCAGCCGTGTAGTGAGAAGGTAAAAGTCAGATGGTTCGCTTCTGGTGCAGCTTTTCCAGCTTTCCGTAATATCAAAAAAAAGTTTAGGGTTAAAAATCATAACAGCCCCCACGGCTGTAATAATAATCGACAAACATATGTACATAGTCGGCTCCCTCCTGATTCTCTTTTTCTCCACAATTCCTTAAAAAATTATACCATTTCCCTATCGTGATTACAAGGGTCACCAGCAAAGCCAGACAAAGTACAAAAACTTTTTTCTCCCCTCTTTACAAATTATACCTTTATGTTGTATCATAATTTTTAGAAATAAAAAACCTTTATTTTCTTACTCAAATTTTAGTTTCATTAAGGAGGTCATTATAATGCCAAGAGGAGTAAAGAGAGAAATTGTCTACACAGGTAAAGCTTTGAAACTTCATGAGAAAATCCAGAAATTAGAAGCGGATTTAAAAGCTGCCAAGGAAGAACTGAAAGCTGCCTACAAAGAGCAGTTAAAAGCAGAGAAAGCCGCTCTTGCCAGGGAGAAGAAGGAATCGGCCGCTGCAGCAAAAAAAGCGCTGAAAGAGAATCAGGCTAAGATTCTCAAGGCTATCCAGGACTCCGGAAAGTCCCCTGAGGAAATTTTGGAGATGCTTAAATAAAAAGGATCCATATAAATAACCGCATCTGATTTTTGAAAATCAGATGCGGTTATTTTCAAAACCCCTTCACCTTTCCGGTTATGAAGGCTGTTTTCCGATATAAGCCTGGATGCCGCCGTCTACATAGAGAATCTGGCCATTGACAAAGTCAGAGGCATCCGATGCTAAAAACACTGCAGGTCCTCCCAGATCAGAAGCCTCACCCCAACGGCCTGCCGGCGTCTTGGAAATAATAAACTGATCAAACGGATGTCTTGACCCGTCCGGCTGTACTTCACGCAGCGGCGCTGTCTGAGGAGTGGCAATATAGCCAGGCCCAATGCCGTTGCACTGAATATTGTACTCACCATACTCAGAGGCAATGTTCCTGGTGAGCATCTTAAGTCCGCCCTTGGCAGCAGCATAGGCAGATACGGTCTCACGGCCGAACTCTGACATCATGGAACAGATATTGATAATCTTTCCATGGCCCTTTTTGATCATACTGGGAATAACTGCCTTGGACACGATAAACGGCGCATTTAAATCCACATCAATAACCTGTCTGAAATCCTTAGCTGACATCTCAACCATCGGAATACGCTTGATAATGCCTGCGTTGTTAACCAGTACATCAATCACGCCCACTTCCTCTTCTATCTTTGCGATCATGGCATTCACCCCATCCTCGTCGGTAACATCGCACACGTAACCGTGGGCCGTAATCCCTGCCTCTTTGTAAGCAGCGATTCCCTTGTCCACCAGTTCCTGCTTGATATCGTTGAAAACGATGGTTGCCCCTGCGCCTGCCATAGCCTTTGCAATGGCAAAGCCGATTCCGTAAGAAGCGCCCGTAACCAGAGCCACTTTACCTTCCAGAGAAAAATTTGTTTTGCTGTCCATAAGTACACTCTCCTTTTCTTTTCTTTGTATACAAACTTATAATTTGTATACAAATATTTTGTACTTATACAATAGCACGTTCTCTTCATATTTGCAATAGGCATCATGATAAAAAACAAAAGTTTTTCAGTTTGTTGTTTCTGTTCACAGGTACCCTGTGAACGTAACTGCATATACCACCCATGTAAAACCGCCTGCAGAGATAGGCCATATACTTTGCTCCCATAGCGATACTGGCCCACGGCTAATCAGCAGAGTGGCAACCCCACTTCAAAACAGCAGGTGCCCATAAGGGCACCTGCCAGTTTCGACTATCCATAGCTTTTTATTATTCTTCCGCTATACCGTCCAGCTCCTGCTCCATTTCCTGGAACACCCCGTCGCCCAGTTCGGCGCCGGTCACATACTCATCACTGCACGGATATTCTTTGCGCCCGCATCCGCCGCAGCCGCTTTCCCCTCCGCTTCGCATGGACATATTCCATCCATCAGAAAAACCGGCATTATATCCCCTCCTGTATCCTGCTCTGAAATCCCGTCTCCTCATTTCGGACTGGCTGCCTCCGTTTCCGCAGCTGCATGTGCAGGTACAGCTGCTTTCACAACAGCTGCCGCAATTATCGGAACAGTTGTCATCACAATGATTCTCACAGCTGCCGCAGCAGTTATTGTCGCAGCAGCCATTGGTATTTCCGCCTCCTACGCCGCTGTTATTGCCGCAGTTACAGCAATTGCAGCAGCAGGGACGGGGACGGCAGCAATTCCCGGTGTTACCGCCGCCTGTGCCGCTGTTATTTCCGCAGCAATGACAGTGGCAGCAACAGCAGCAGCAACGACGGCAGCAGTTCCCTGTATTTCCGCCTCCTGTACCGCTATCGTTTCCGCAGCAGTGACAATGACAGCAGCGGCGGCAGCAGTTCCCTGTATTCCCGCCGCCTGTGCCGCTGTCGTTTCCGCAGCAGTGACAGTGACAGCAGGGACGGGGGCGGCAGCATTCCCCTGTGTTTCCTCCGCCGACTCCGTTATTGTTTCCACAACAGCAGCAGGGACGGCAGCAGCAGCTGTTCCCGTTTCCAGATCCATTATTGTTTCCACAGCAGCAATTCTTCCTGCATCTGCAACAATTACATCCACATATATTACACAACATTTCAGGTCTCCTTGATTTTTCATGTTTGTACTATATCCTATGAGTCTGTTGGACATTGTGTGCAGGCATGGTTACTTTTCAAAAATCTGCACATTCTAATACTGAGGTGAATATTATGAGATCTATTTGGAATGAATCCTGCAGGATTCCGGGAAGAAATCCCCTTCCCGGAAATCTGGACACAGAGGTAGCCGTTATCGGCGCCGGACTGGCCGGAGTTTTGACGGCCTTTTATCTGGCCAGGGAGAAAAAAGAGGTTTTAGTGCTGGAGGCCCGTACTACAGGAAGCGGTCAGACTTCCGGCACCACTGCCAAAATCACATCCCAGCATAATCTAATCTACCACAAGCTTCTCACTGACCGCGGAAGCCGCATGATGAAGCTTTATGCCGATTCCAATGAAAAAGCAATCCGGGAATATGAACGCCTTATAAAGGATCGTGTTATCAGCTGCCAATTCGAGAAAAAACCGGCTTTCCTCTATACTATGAAACAGCAAAATGCCCTTCACCTGGAAGCCATAGCTGCACGGCAGGCAGGTATACCGGCTTTTGAGGTTATTGAGACGGAACTGCCTTTCCCTGTAAAGCGGGCGCTGCGTTTTACAGACCAGGCCTGTTTCCATCCCCTGAAATTTTTGGAGGCAGTCTCCGCCTCCCTTACTATTTTTGAGCATACTCCTGCGCTGTCGGTAAAGGGCCATACAATTACCACCCCTTACGGAACAGTCACCGCCCAACAGATCGTCTTTGCCTGCCACTACCCCTTTCCCCTGATTCCCGGATATTATTTTTCCAGAATGTATCAGGAGCAAAGTTATGTGCTGGCATTGTCCGGGGCGCTCGACCTGGAAGGGATGTATCTGGGAATTGATCCTGACGGGCTGTCTCTGCGGTGTGCGGGCAAAACACTGCTGCTGGGCGGGTTTGGCCACCGCACAGGCCGTTTAGAAGGCCATCCTTATAAATCCCTGTCCTCAGCTGCCTGCAGCCTCTTTCCTCAGGCCAGAACCATCTGCCACTGGTCGGCCCAGGACTGCATGACCCTTGATTCCCTTCCCTATATCGGCCGTTTTTCCCGCAGGAATCCTCACTGGTATGTAGCCACAGGCTTCGGGAAATGGGGAATGACCCTGTCAATGGTTTCGGCTCATCTGCTGACAGACCTTATCTGCCGCGGAAGCTCCCCCTATGAGTCTTTGTATTCCCCGCTTCGCTTTCCCGCCTTTTCTGCGCTTCCTGTATTGGCACGGCACATGGCAGAGTCCTCCGTGGGCCTTATAAAGGGCTTGTCCCCAAAGGTCATGCGCTGCCCCCACATGGGCTGCAAGCTGTCCTGGAATGCCGCCGAATCCACCTGGGACTGCCCCTGCCACGGCTCCCGCTTTGACAGCTCCGGAAAGCTTATTGCCGGACCGTCACAGACTTCCTGCCGCTGTCATAAACTGATACCATAATAAGGATATCAGAAAGGAGTCGTTATGGCTTGCTCTTATCATAACCAGGCTGCAGGTTCCCAGAATATGCAGCCCGGCTCCTATGCCTTTTCCTGCCCCAACACCGGCGCGGGAGGCATGGAGCAGTACCCTGTGGGCATGGGTTATGTGCCGTGGCAGCAGTGGCAGCAGACGTATTCTCTGGAACAGGGTTTTAAACGGGGAACCATTTTCCCGGATCTGGATCTGACTTTTAATATGGGGAGGTGCCGCTGATGCCCGTCTACGATCAAAACCAGCTTCTGTCCGTTATTGACCAGGCCAGCTTTGCCATGGACGACGTGCTCCTCTACCTGGACACTCATCCCTGCGACAAAGCAGCGCTGAACTACTATCAGTATGTAACCAATCTGCGCCGGAATGCGAAAAATAACTATGAAGCGAATTTCGGTCCGCTGACTGTG
>JAAWLV010000144.1 GCA_022798105.1 Hungatella sp. | reverse complement strand
ACCGGGATGGTCAGATCAAAGAGCGCCTGCCCCATCATAGGCCCGCCGGAGATCACCTTCTCAGGCTCCGTCTTGAATCCGCCGGCCGCATCCACCACTTCCTGATAGCAGGTTCCCAGCCTTACGCTGAAATTCCCCGGATTAGCGATGGCGTCCCCTGTAACCGTGATAATCTTCCGCAGAAGCGGCGTGCTCTTGCAGACCGCCATGTACACGGACAGCACCGTGTCCACGTTGTTCACGATACAGCCTGCGTCCGCCGGAAGCATGGAGGAATTCACCTTTCGCCCCGTAACCGCGTAGATCAGCGTCCGCTCACCGCCCTGAGGATACTTGGTCTTAAGAGGGCACACCTCGATCTTCGGCTCGTTCTTAACAAGCTCCGTCAATTTGGCAATGGCCTCCGGCTTGTTATTCTCGATGCCGATAACACCCTTTGCGTTGTCAAACAGCTTAAGGATCACCTTAAGCCCCCCGATGATCTTCTCCGGCTCCTCCAGCATCAGCCGGTAGTCGCTGGTCAGATACGGCTCACACTCCGCGCCGTTGACAATCACATAGTCGATCTTTGCCGGATCCTTGGGCGCCAGCTTCACATGGGTGGGGAAACCCGCTCCGCCCAGACCTACGATTCCCGCTTCCTTCACGATCCCAAGAATCTCTTCCTTGGAGAGCCTGTCAGCGTCCCGGTCCGCTCCCAGTCCCTCTATGGTCTTGTACTCTCCGTCATTCTCCACAATAATGGAATTCACCATACTGCCGTTTGCCATGCGCCGGGGCTCCACGGCCTTAACCGTACCCGACACGGAGCAGATGACATGAGAAGATACAAACCCGCCGGCCTCCGCGATCTTCTGTCCCACCAAAACCTGGTCGCCTTTTTTCACCAGAGGCTTTGCAGGCGCACCGATGTGCTGGGAAACAGGATACACCAGTTCCCCCTTCGGCATCAGGACTTCAATCGGCCGATTCTCGGACAGTTCTTTTCCCTCGTATGGATGAATGCCGCCTTTAAATGTAGCCAATCCCATCTCACTAACCCTCTTTCTATGCATTTTCGATAACCCTTGACAAAGCTTCTTGCCTTATCATCTTGACAAGTATACCATAAAATATGCCTCTCTACAATTACAAAAATTGATCCATTCCACGAAATTCACCAAAAATCAGGAGTATTTCCCCCCATTTTGCTGTTAAATTGTTGACAACCCTGCCAATTCCAGCCATTTCCGGAAAATACCTGTAAATGCCCTTTCTTATAAACAAAAAAGAAGAGCCCGGCTTTCGGGCTCCCCGCAGGCTTGTTACGGATTCGAATTTCTAAGCTGTCTTAATTCGTCAAACACCACGTCATTGAGAACCTTTATATAGGTTCCCTTCATGCCGGATGATCGGGATTCGATTACCCCGGCACTCTCAAACTTGCGCAGGGCATTGACAATGACGGAGCGGGTGATGCCCACCCGGTCGGCAATCTTGCTGGCCACCAAAATCCCCTCATTGCCGTCCAGCTCCTCAAAAATATGGGTGATAGCCTCCAGCTCGGAGAAGGACAGCGTGCTGATGGCGGACTTGACAATCTGAATCTTCCTGCTCTCCTCCGCGCTCTCCTCATTCACCGACCGCATCATCTCCAGGCCCACCACGGTAGTCCCGTACTCGCTTAAAATAATATCGTCAATATCGTACTGCGTATCCGTCTTATAGATAAACAGGGTTCCCAGCCGCTCTCCCGCAATGTCGATGGGAGTGATAATGGCCTGATACTTTTTTACGTTCTCCTCGGCAAATCCCAGAGTGGCCAGATTCACGTTCTCCTTTGTGGAAAGAATGCTTAAAAGCCGTTCGTTAAGCATCTTATCTACGAATCCTCCCAGCTGATCGTCGATCAGCTCCTCGATCTCATCCACCCCGGGCCAGGTGCTGATCCCCAAGACCTTTCCTTTCTTGCTGATGACCAGAATATTGGAATCCAGTATCTCGCTGAGTACCTGACAGATATCATTAAACACTACTTTATTGGAATTATTATTGTGTAATAATTTCCCGATTTTTCTTGTTTTATCCAGCAACTGAACACTCATTTTTACAATCCTCCTTCTTGCCCGCAAAAAAGAGCCAAAACCTACTAGTAATAGGAAAATTGTATCATATATATTGGAAAATAACAACACTTACCGGAAATTTTCAGCCTTTTTCATCTTTATTGTTTATCTTCACAGAGTAGCCGCACTGTTCATTGCTGCACAGAAGTTTCTGTCCCTTCTCCACCATATAACTTTTGCACTCCGGGCACACTTGTTTTGACGGCTTCTGCCAGGACATAAAATCACATTCCGGATTATTCTCACATCCAAAATACCGCCTGCCCTTCTTGGTCTTCTTAATCACCACCTCTTTGCCGCACTTGGGACAGGGAACGCCTGTCTTCTCAAAATACGGCTTTGTGTTCTTGCAGTCCGGAAATCCGGGACAGGCCAGAAACTTTCCGTGAGGGCCGTATTTTATCACCATATTCCGGCCGCACTGGTCGCAGATCTCATCAGAAACCTCATCGGCTATGGTAAAGTTTTCCAGCTCTTTCTCCGCCTTCTTTACCGCCTCATCCAAATCCGGGTAGAAATTGCGCACCACGGTCTTCCACTCCACCGTTCCCTCTCCTACCCTGTCCAACAGATATTCCATGTTAGCCGTAAACTGCAGATCCACAATGCTGGGGAAGTTTTCCTTCATGATCCGGTTTACCACTTCCCCCAGCTCCGTCACATACAGATTTTTGTTCTCCTTGGCAACATATCTTCTGGCAATGATGGTGGTTATGGTGGGGGCATAGGTACTCGGGCGGCCGATCCCCTGCTCCTCCAGCGCCTTCACCAGGGAAGCCTCGGTGTAATGGGCCGGCGGCTGGGTAAAATGCTGGCTGTTCCGCAGTTCCCCTAAGCGCAGGCTCATGCCCTTCTCCAGTTTTCCAAGAAGGGCGTTGGACTCCTCCTTTTCCTCATCCTGAACATACACGGACATAAAACCGTCAAAGGCCAGCTTTGACGCGGACAGGGTAAACTCATAGCATTTGGGCTCGGTCTCTTTCTGGGCCGGCCCTTTTGCCTCCACCTTCACGGAAAGCGTGTGGTACAGAGCCGGCTGCATCCGGCTGGCCGTAAAGCGCTTCCAGATCAGCTGGTAAAGACGAAACAGATCACGCTGTAAGGAATCCTTGACCTTGACCGGAGTCAGGGCAATATCCGTGGGGCGGATGGCCTCATGGGCATCCTGAATCTTTGCACCGTTTTTTTTCTGGTTCTCCACCTGGGCCACATAGGCTTCGCCGTAGTTGGCGCTGATATAAACTCTGGCGGCGGCGTCAGCCTCCTCCGCCACCCTGGTAGAGTCCGTACGCAGGTAGGTAATAAGGCCTATGGTTCCGTGGCCCTTTACCTCCACACCCTCGTAAAGCTGCTGTGCAAGGCGCATGGTCTTCTGGGTGGAAAAATTCAGGGCCTTGGACGCCTCCTGCTGCAGGGTGCTGGTGGTAAAAGGCAGAGGCGCCCTTTTGGTCCTCTCCCCCTTTTTCACCTCGCTGACCACATAGGAAGCCTGATCAAGATTCTTGAGAATCTCCTCCAGCTCCTCCTTTTTATGGATGGTAAGTTTTCCCTCCTTATCGCCGTGAAATTTGGCTCTCAGCGGTTTTTTGCTTCCCTCCTGAAACAGATCCGCCTCCAGATTCCAGTACTCCTCCGGGATAAAGGCGTTGATCTCCTCCTCCCTGTCGCAGATCATCCTCAGGGCCACAGACTGTACCCGCCCCGCACTCAAGCCTCTCTTAACCTTCTCCCACAGAAGGGGACTGATGCTGTAACCCACCATGCGGTCCAGAATCCTTCTGGTCTGCTGGGCATCCACCAGATCCATATCCAGCTTCCTTGGGGTTTTCAATGACGCCTTCACCGCGTTTTTCGTAATCTCGTTAAAACTGATTCTGTAAACTTTCTTATCCTTCTTCTCTTTCTCCTCGTCCAGCTTCAGAGCCTTCATAAGATGCCAGGAAATAGCCTCCCCCTCCCGATCCGGGTCAGTGGCAAGATAGACCACATCCGCCTTTTTCACTTCCTTGCGGAGCTTTGCCAGAATATCCCCCTTACCCCTGATGGTGATATACTTTGGCTCATAGTCACCCTCCGTGTCAATCCCCAGCTGGCTTTTGGGCAAATCTCTGACATGGCCGTTTGATGCATCCACCTCATAATTGGCTCCCAAAAATTTCTTGATGGTTTTCACTTTTGCCGGTGACTCCACAATTACTAAATACTTTGCCATGTTGACTCCTTTTTACAACTTTTTTGCGTAATAATGGCCTGCTGTCTGAACAATATAGCCCCTCATCTCCAATTCAAGAAGCAATGTCAGACATTCCCCCAGAGACAGGCCGCATTCTTCTACAATCCGGTCAATAAATTTGGGTTGTAAATCTAAGCAACTATACACCATTTTTTCTTTCTTGGCAAGTCCGTTCTCGTTTTTTTCATGAACTATTAACTTTTGGTCCCGGTAAATCCCGAAAAATTCCAGGATGTCATCAGGGCATGTGACAATCCCCGCCCCCTGACGTATCAGCAGATTGCACCCCCTGCTTAAAAGGTCTGTGTTCCTGCCCGGCACGGCAAAAATCTCCTTTCCCTGCTCCAGCCCCCAGTCTGCCGTAATCAGGGAGCCGCTTTTTTCTCTGGCCTCCACCACAATAACCGCGTCTGACAAACCGCTGATGATCCGGTTGCGCATGGGGAAATATGATGCCTTTGGGGACTGTCCCGGGCCGTACTCGGCGATAAGCCCGCCTTTTTCCGGGATCTCCATGTACATGGAAAAATGGCTTCTGGGGTAGCAGATGTCCGGTCCGCACCCTAAAACCCCATAAGTATCCCCGCCTGCCTTAAGACATCCCCGATGCCCCGCCCCGTCGATCCCCAGGGCCATCCCGCTTACTACCTGGATACCGGCTTCCCCCAGGGCTCTTCCCAGAAGCTCCGCCGTCTCCCTCCCGTAATGACTGCAGTCCCTTGCGCCCACAATGGCTGCCGTAGGCCGATCTTCCCCGGGGAGACGCCCTCTCACATACAATGCGGCCGGGCTTGCGTACAGCTGCCTGAGGCGTCCCGGATATTCCCCGTCCAAAAAGGAGACAAACCGGATGCCTTTATCCCCCAATTTCCCATATGCATCCCTGCACTGCTCCAGCCGTCCTTTCCACTGTTTAAACCCCTTGGCCTGGTTTATGTTCAGAAATCCCTGCTCCCTTAAAGGTGTTTCTTCCATATTATATATATTCTCAAAAGAATGATACCTGTCCCAAAGACGTTTTATGGTCACAGCCCCCATCCCCGGCGCCTGGGACAGCCAATACAGATATTCCCTGTCTCTCTCTGTAACTCTCAGCTGTTCCAATATTTTTCCTCCAGACTGCGGTAACTGACTGACTCGCACAAATGTCCATGGGCAATCTCCTCCTGACCATCCAGATCCGCAATGGTTCTGGCCACCTTGAGAATCCTGGTATACGCCCTTGCACTTAAATTCATATTCCGGTATACGTCCTGAAAGAACTGCCCGTCCTCCTTTTTGAGGCCGCAGTACTTTCGGATATGTTCGCTCTTCATCTCACTGTTAAACCGGATACCGGCCCCTTTAAACCGTTCTTCCTGGATCTTCCTGGCTTTCTCCACCCGCTCTCTGATCTGGCGGGAGCTTTCCTGTCCCCCGTTTCCCTGCAGTTCCTGAAAGCTGACAGGTGCCGCCTCCACACAGATGTCGATCCTGTCTAAAATCGGCCCTGATATCCGGTTCAAGTAGCTTCTCACCTGCTGCCTGGTGCAGCGGCAACGGTTTCTGTCCGGATAATAGCCGCAGGGACAGGGGTTCATAGCTGCCACAAGAATAAATCCGGCGGGAAATTCATATCTCCCGCTGACTCTGGACAGCACCACCTTGCCGCTCTCCAAAGGCTGCCGCATCATCTCTATGGCATGTCTGGAAAATTCCGGAAATTCATCCAGAAACAAAACTCCTCCCGACGCCAGGGAAAACTCCCCCGGAACCGGATTTCTTCCTCCTCCGGCCAGCGCTGTCCCCGTAACGGAGTGATGGGGGCTTCGAAACGGCCTTCTGGCCACCAGTTTCCCTTTCTCTGGGAGAAGGCCGCATATGCTGTAGACCTTGGAGATCTCCAGCTGTTCCCGGCGGGTACATGGAGGCATGATGGTGGGGATCCTCTCTGCAATCATGGTCTTCCCCGAACCGGCAGGACCGATAAACAGAAGATTATGGCAGCCTGCCACCGCCACCTCCGCTGCCCGCTTCATAAGGAACTGCCCCTGAACCTCCCTGTAATCCACAGGGTAAACGTCTTCACTGCCTCCATAGCACTCCTCCGGCAGCCCTTCATCCTCCCTGTATCCGTCGGGATTCTTCAAAAACTCTGCCATCTCTTTTAAAGAAGAAATCCCGATAATCCGTATCCCTCCCACGGCTTTTCCCTCCTCTGCATTCTGCCTGGGCAGAATGCATCTCATAAACCCCCGCTCTCTTGCCTCGCAGACCAGGGACAGAATCCCCCGGACCGGTTTTAGTTCCCCGTCCAGGCCTACCTCTCCTATAAGCGCCGCGTCCTCCAATTTTCGCGGATCTGCCATACCGTAGGCGCACAGCATCCCCACGGCAATGGGAAAGTCAAAGCCTGTACCTGCTTTTCGAATGTCTGCCGGGGACAAATTCACGGTTACTTTCTGAGGGCGGAAATGATAGCCGGAATTTTTCAGGGCTGTCCTCACCCGATCCTGGGCTTCCCTCACCTCCGAGGCCAGCACTCCTACCATGGTAATACCCGGAAGCCCGTCCCCCGCATCTACCTCCACGGACACCGGATAGCCCTCCAGCCCCCGCAGCCCTATACTGTTTACTTTGCTGAACACAAAAAGTCCTGCCTCCTTCTTCTTTTCTCTTCTTATCCTCTTCAAATGGAATCGCGGCACAGAAACGTGCATCAGAAAACGCAAAAGACGCGCTGACGAATAACAGAGATTCCCTGTGTAAGATTTTGATGAGTTAACTATACTGTATAGAGAAGAAAAAGGCAAGCTGTTTTTGAAAAATTACGGACAGAGAAATTTAGTTACTGCTCACACCATGGCTAATCACTCCGCTGATTAGCCATGGGCCAGTACCGTTACGGGGGCAAAGCATATGCCCCATCGCCGCAGGCGATTTTAAATGGGCAT
>JAAWLV010000143.1 GCA_022798105.1 Hungatella sp. | reverse complement strand
AGTATTTGCGGAAGAAGAAGGAGATAACGCAGGAAGATATGGCAGTTTTCCTTGGATTTAGTGGAAAAAGCAGTCTATGTGCTGTAGAAACCGGGAAAAGCGGAATCTCCATAGAGAACCTGGAAAAACTCGCTGATTTCTTCGGTGTAACACTGGATCAGATGGTAAAGCATGATTTATCAAAGGAGGGTGCGTGACCATGGCAAAAGCATGGCTGAAAGATAAGGCAACATGGTTGTTTGATTTGGCCCATGACAATCTGGACGAAGACGCCATTGTGAAGGGCTTTTTGAAGATAATATCATAGGAAAAGCCAGGGTTTATCAGGTCTTATAAAGCCGCATAAAACGGCACTTTGTTTGTATGTGGCTTTATCTGCTTTTATAGATAAGTTGGAAAAATGGTGTCAATTTTGGTGTAAATGGTGTCAAAAAAGTTTGTGGGAAATGAAAAAACACTTGACAGGGCAATGTGTTGAAATTCGTTAAAATATGCTTTTTTATGGTGCTGTGTACCCCTGTTTTGAATTTATTTTATAAATCATGCTATATGGTGCTTTTAGGTGACTGGAAAGCTGGAAATATGGATTTGTTATAATGTTTGTATTAGGTTTTATCTGCTTTTATTGACGTAGAATTTCAACGGAGATAAGAGGCAGCAATAAATGACGGAAAGGAGTTTTGGTGATATGGTGGCGCGTGACAGAGGTAATGTGGTGATTTCTCTTTCTGACAAGAGGCTTTTGAGTATGGATGAATTTGCAATTTACACCAGCATGGGGGCGAACAAAACGAGGGAGCTTGCGGAACTGTCCGGCTCTTTGTTCAGGGCGGGCAGGAGGCTCCTGGTTGACCGGGCCAAGTTTGACCGCTGGTGTGATGCGAATACGGAGTGTTAAGGAGAGGGAAACGTGGCGGACAACAAGAAATATTATTACCTGAAACTGAAAGAAAATTTTTTTGAATCTGAAGAAATGATTATCCTTCAGAACATGGAAAACGGATATATATACAGCGACATCCTCTTAAAGCTGTATCTTCGGAGCCTGAAAAATGAAGGGAGGCTGATGTTTAAAAAGCTGATCCCATACACACCCTCTGCTCTGGCGCAGGTGGTGAGGCATTCGGAAGAAACCGTTGAAAAGGCGCTGGAAATATTCCAACAACTGGAACTTGTTGAAATACTGGACAATGGCGCTATTTATATGTTGGACATTCAGAATTTCATAGGCAGTTCCAGCACGGAAGCTGACAGGCGGAGGGAGTACGACAGGAGGATAAAGAAAGAGAGGGAAAGTCAAGGGAATTCTCTTTGACATAATTAGGCATAGGCAGGTTTCGGCCTGCTTTCTGCTGTCTGTATTTTAAATGATCCCAGTTTTGAGGGAAAGCGGCTCTCAACAACAATAATGGGGATATAGGTTCATCCGAGAATAAAGAGGAAGGTCCTAACTGCTGCAACAGTATCCTTCCGGATGGGAGGTTGCGGCGGTGTCAAACGAGGAAATTGTTGAGCAGATCCAAAAGGGCATAGAGGTGACAACGAACCAGGAAAGGCTCTGGAAGAACAATGAGAGGTTTGTCCGGTGGGTGATTAGGAAATATATAGGGAGCTGCTGCAAAGAGGATCAGGAGGATTTCATGCAGCAGGGCTTTATTGGGCTTATATCTGCAGCCGGGAAATACCGGCCTGAGAACGGCGCAAAATTTCTGACTTATGCGGAGAACCATATCAAAACAGCGATATTCAGATATAACGGCAGCAATACCTCCAGTGTGCATATCCCGGAATATCTCAAAATGAGAATGCGAAAACTGGCAGCATTCCGGTTAAAGTACAGGACAGCGTTTAAAAGGGATCCGGAGCCGGAAGAGATACAGAAGGCTTTGCACATTTCAGCCCGCTCCCTCTGCCATCTGGAGAAGACGCTGCTCAATTTGAGAACCAGGAGCCTGGACGAATACATATCAGAAGACGGGGGCAGCAGTCTCCTTGACCTGCTTTCAACAGACGAGAAGATCGATGAACTGGCCGGGAGCAGCGAATATCAGAGGGAGCTGCATAATGAGCTGGATGCGGCCCTCCGGATCCTGGACCATAAAACGGCACTTATGATCCGTTGTGCATATTACCAAGGGAACGGTTATGCCGGTACCGCAAAGGTGTTCGGATGCAGCAGGCAGGCGGTCGATGAACGCATAAAGAAGGGCTTTTACAGGATACTCCATTCAGAGCATCGGGAAAAGCTGGAAAGTTTTATGTGGGAGGGGTACCATGTGGATCCGCGGCGTCTGAGTGACTATGCGGATATGGAGGAAATAGATCATATGGGCAGCGGGCTTCTGCTCTGAGGCAGGTGATGGAGGAATGACATATTTTTATGATTATTTTGCGAGGCAGTACCGGGAAGGCAGAAGCGGCAGCCTGCTCCCTGCCCCTGCTGCCATATTCGGAAATATAGAGCCGGAGGATGTGGGGAGCTGTAGACGGGTTCTGAAAAAAGCGTATGCCAACTATCGCCTGGGCAGCAATGCGGAAGAGTTGAGACGGCTGATCGGGGAGTACCGGGAATATGTTTCCTGCTGCCATGACGGACAGGCAAGGGACAGGTACAACGCTTTTGTCTATCAGTATATGCTGGAGGTGCCAGTTGGCAGCAGGGCAATAGCAGCGAAACTGGGAGTGGTAAAAGAAACGGTATTCAATTATGTCAACAGGTGCCTTGATGAAATGCTGGTGCTTTGCATGGGTATGCCAGCGGTTGGGCAGCCTCCAGAGGATAGGGAGGCCGCAATCCGGATGCTGGTAGACGGCAGCAGGCTTTTTTCTTCTATGGCTGGAGATTATGTCTTATGCCTCTTCCCAGGGAAAAGGGAGCGGGCGGCAGTGGAGCAGGGCAGGCGGGCCACCATACGAATTATAAAACAACTGGCCGAGGCGGTAGGGGCATATTCTGAATATTGTAATGACGGATATTCCTCCATTGATACCGATATTCGGAAAGCGGGGATATTACAGAAATGTATTGCCGGTATTCCCCCTGCCGCCATTGCGGAAGAATATGGCTGCTGCCAAAGTACGGTTTATGCCGATATCCGGGAGAATGAAAGGAGGCTTGCGGCTATGATGTTTGAAATGCGGGGGCGTTAAAGTGAAAAGGACAGAATTAGAAATGCTATGAACCAGGCAAAGAACGGAGGAAACGTAAAGTGATTGAGAAAAGCAGATTAAAGGAGTTAGAGCAGAGCATCACCGGCAAGCAAAAGGAGATGGAGGAAGTAAAGGCAAAGAGGGCCGCGGCAGCTGGCAATCCCGCAGAAATGGTTATTCTGGATAAGAGGATTGCAGAACTGCAAAAGACTTTGGCAGCCTTGGAGCGGACAAAGCAGGCCGTTACATATATGCCGCCGGCGCCAACAGATGGACAGGAGATTGTATCCCGTCTGGATAAATATCTTGATGCAAAAAGGGAGAAGGTGCAGAAGGTTCAGGACAGCCTTTTGCAGACGCAGCGGGAGATCAGGGAGACAGAGGACTTTCTCGCACGGGCAACGGAAACCGGAGATATCGATGGCACGGTTACCAATTCCAAAAAGCTGGATGAACTGAAAGAGCGCCTGAAATACGTCCAGCAGATGAAGGAACGGACGGAGGCACTGCGGACATTCCCGGACGGGGCCATCTGGGAAGAGTGGGAAAAGGTATGTGAGGAAAAGCGTGAGGACTGGAACGCTCTGCTGCAGAGGATCCGGATGCTGGCCGATGAATACCGTAGCGCCTGTAATGAGCTTGTGGCCATGAATGACACAATGCGTAATGCGAGAAGGCAGATGGCACAGATAGGAAAGGAGAATGATGCACTCACATTTTTTTATCCTATTCTTACGGTGGGACTGGATCCTGAACCGCTGACGATATCGAGGGCGGACGGCCTGAAGCCCAGTAATATCATGCATGCGGGGTTTGGGGAAAACCCGTTATAGAAATTGGTGAGGGATGGGGCGGATACTGCCCCATTCTTGCCGTTTAACGGTGGAAGCATATAAAACTATTCCCGCACAGGAAAAGCCCCACAGAGGGGAAAAGAGAGGGCATGAGGCAGGAGATAAAAAGCCTGCTGCCCACAGGAAAGAAGGAGATGCGGCAGATGGAGAATCTGAGTATAATTGAAAATGAGTTGGTGCCGGTATATACCACCAGCACAGGAGAGAAGGTAGTCTATGGGACGGATCTGCATAGGGTATTGGGGGTAAATACCCCTTATAGGCTATGGATAGAAAGGCGTATTGGCGAGAGCGAGGCGGTGGAAGGTGAGGATTTTGAAGCTGTACAAATTTGTGCGCCTTCCGGGCAGACGCAAAAGGAACATATTATCCGGCTTGATACCGCCAAAGAAATGGCAATGCTGGAGCGCAATGAGATCGGCAAGCAGGTGCGGCGGTATTTTATCCAGGTGGAGAAGAAATACCGGACACAGATGGCCGAACTTGCGGATTCGATAAAGCGGTTTATGCTGTACCAGGAGAGAAGAAATGAGGAATTTTCAAAGTCGAATGAACGGATCGCTGCAATGGTGGCTGGCCGGTTTTCCAGAAAATCTCGGATTGATTGTTCAAGGAATGGGGACAATGGGATATTCCAGGGCAGCAGTCTTTATGACGGAATGGGCGGAGGCTCCATTGAAATCCGGAAAAAGGAACTGTATGCGATAACCATGAAGGCGGCGGACCTATTTGGGGAGAGCCATTCCGGTATACTCCACCAGATGTATATGGCGCTGGAGCAGAAGCTGGGCATTGTGCTGGATGCCTATAAATCCGTATACCGCTCGGAAACGGGGCGGCTGGATGCCGGCATGGTGGAGGTAATTGCGGCCAATGACAGGCTTTATGAGGCGGCCATGGATATGAATGAGTATGTGATTGGGAAAAAGCAGATATACCAATGATGGGGGATAGGCTGATCTGTAGCTGTCTGTCTGGGGCAGAATGGGAGTTTTTCTTTCCGTTCTGCTCTTTTCTTTTCCGCTGACACTTGCTGTCAATTGACGGCGGATTGCGGACAATTGACAGCAGGGCTACAAAAGGCATAATGGAGCCAGAAAAAGCGGAAACATCCCGTAAAATAAGGATTTTTCAGCATTTGGTGCCTTTTGTCCGGGCGCTGGTTTGTGAGAAAACGTGTGAGAAATCTCACATGAAACCTCACGAGAAATCTCCGAGGTTTCTCGGAGATTTTGCGGGGGAATTGTGGGAGGTTTTTGCGGGCGGCAGGGGAGCGCAGAAAATTGACGGTTGCCTTTCCGGATTTTACGGCACAGGGGACAGAAAAGGCCCAAATCGAGAGAAACCGCATAAATCAAGGGTTTCCGGGCAACTGGCATCTGGAATTTGTGAGGTTTCCCGTGAGAAATGGTGTGAGAAATCTCACACGAAATCTCCGAGAAAACTCACAGAAAATCTCCGAGAAATCTACACCATAATTAGAGATAGAGATAGAGTTAAAGATAGAGAAAGAGATAAAGATATTATTATTGCTCGGAGCTCTAACCTGCTACGCAGTTTAGCCTCCAAGCCGGCGCCAGAATTCCCCATGAAGGGATTGCCTGATCATGGATATTTAGAACCAGGGGAACCCATTGCCATAAGGGGAGATAGAGCATCTGATGATGAGTAAATATGTGATTTGAATTTTGGGGATATAGGTGCTATGGATAATGGGATGACATGAAAGAACAAATGTTTTGAATTGTTAAAGGATATGGAGCGCTACGGAACGTTCCCTATTTTTAGGGAAACAAAAAACGAATATGGAGCGCCGGCGCCTGCTGGGAAAGCGAACGCTCGCTTTGGAAAAGACAAAAACAAAACAAATACAACGTTGCAATCCTCTGCGGTTCAAAACAAATAGGCGGACAAGAGGGAGCGGAAACCATGCAATACCGTATTTTGAGGGCTTTACAACTGCTGCCATCTGTTGGAATCAAAGCGAGCGTTCGCCTTTCCACGGAACGAAAACGAATGGAACGTTAATTGCAACGTTGCAAAAGCCGGAGGGCAGTCTGTGGCACATGGAGGGGCGCCAGATTGACGATTTTGGAGCAGAGACGATTATTTTTATGCTGGGCATGGATAGAGGGCAGCACGGGGCGATTAGAGGGCATGGACAAGACTGCATCTGTAGATTGCTATTTCCTTTTTGGGATTTTTGCTGTATGATGGAATAAAAAGTGGAGGGGAGTGATTTTCCATGAAAAGGGAGACAACACCGGCGAAGATTACGGATAAGATTATGGAATTGTGTAGTGGGATAGTGCCGGATGCGAAGCCGGAATATGTTTCTGTCGCAGTGCGGGAGTGGAGCCGGCCCAGGGAATGCTTTCCCAATGTGGAGCGGATGGTCCGGGAGCATGGCGGGCAGCAGGTCAACGGCTGGGCTGTCTGGCAATGGGCGAATATCCTTGTAGAGACCGAGGCTCATTCTGTCTGGCGAAGTCCGGAAGGGGAGCTGATGGATATTACACCCCATGACAATGGGGAAAGGGAAATCTTGTTTCTGCATGATGCCGACATGGTGTATTCCGGACAGAGCATAGGGAATGTAAGGCTTGCCATCACCGGATCACCACTGGCTGCTGAATTGGTTGATCTCGGCGATAGGATGGATGTGGTCATGTGCAGTTATAAGCCAGGAACGGAAATCCCGCTTTCGGAGCTACGGTGCCGACTGCTGCCCCTAAAGGAGCGGCGGGAGGTAATCGTGGGGATGCTGAACCAGAAAGCCGACAGGAATGACCCTTGCCCATGCCAGTCGGGATTAAAGTACAAGAAATGCTGTGGCCGGAGCTGGTAGGCAGCAGAGGGAGCAGATTGGTGGCTGTGGCTTTCAGATTGCGGCTAGTTTGCCGCGAAAGGCAGACGGACGATATTTTTATCATTGGGAAGGTAAAAGGGGAACCTGGGGCAAATTAGGGGATATATAGAGGCATATCCCTAAATAGTAGCCGGCAGATAATTTCATATGTAGTATAAAAGGCATATGCAGCAGCGCATACGCCTTTTCTTTTTGGCCATAACTCGAACAGATCAGCATGGCTATTCCTCCGCCAGCTCGGCAAATAGAGCCTCTGTGCTTCCGGTAAATAAGGTACCGCCGCCGCTTTCCAGCTCCGCCATAGAGGATATGGTTTCTGCATTGGGTATTTCTTCTGTGGGATATTCCTGCCGCATGGTTATGTCCTCCTGTGGATTGGCTGAATCAGCCTTATCTTGCATGGCTGGCATTAAGCAGCT
>JAAWLV010000142.1 GCA_022798105.1 Hungatella sp. | reverse complement strand
TGATTGCTGGTTCTGTATTTTCTCGGCTCCAATTTTATCAAAAGTTCTCTATACAGAACTTTTCTGATTCTACTCGAAACTATATACGGAGTGGTACCGAAACCAGGGCTACGACTTCACCATAACCTCATCCACGGCCTACGACCATAAATGGATCCACGGCCGCAATATTTACGAAAGCATCTCTCTGGTAGTAGATGAAATCTTTGACAATTACTTATCCCGCCCCGACGTCAAGCAGCCCATTCTGACCCAGTACTGCGACGGAAGGCAGGTTACCTGTCCCGGGTGGATGACCCAGTGGGGTTCCTGTTCTCTGGGTGAGAGGGGGTACAGCCCTATTGAGATCCTGCGCCATTTCTACGGATCCAGCATCTACATCAACACGGCGGAACAGATCGCCGGGATCCCTGCCTCCTGGCCGGGAGAAAACCTAACCATCGGCTCCTCCGGCCAGAAGGTGCGGCAGCTCCAGCAGCAGCTGGATGCCATCGCCACGATCTACAGTGCCATCCCCCGGGTGGCCCCCGACGGCTTCTACGGTCCCAACACCGCTGCCGCTGTCCGGGAATTCCAGTCCGTCTTCGGCCTTCCCCAGACAGGAGTGGCAGACTTTGCCACCTGGTATAAGATTTCCCACATCTACGTAGGCGTCACCAGGATCGCCGAGCTGGTGTAGAGCCATCCTTTTTAGAAAACCGCACATAATCATGCATCAAAAATAAATCTCGATCTTTATCTGGAAGGAGTTCTTAATTTGGCTGAAACTATGAAAGTTATTCTCGACGCCGGCCATGGCGGTGCTGACCCGGGCGCCACCTACTACGGCCGGCAGGAAAAAATCGACACCTTAAAGCTTGCCCTGGCGGTGGGCTCCATCCTCTCCCAGCACGGAGTGGACGTGGTATACACCCGCGTCAACGACACTTACAACACCCCCTACGAGAAAGCTCAGATGGGCAATCATTCCGGAGCCGACTATTTCATATCCATCCACCGTAACGCCATGCCCGTTCCGGGCACGGCCTCCGGCGCAGAGACCCTTGTCTACGAAAACTCCGGCGTGCCGGCACTCCTGGCCCAAAACATCAACTCCGCCTTAAGCGCCGCCGGTTTTACCAATCTCGGCGTCAACGAGCGCCCGGGCCTGGTGGTACTGCGCCGCACGGAGATGCCCGCGGTTCTTGTGGAAGCCGGATTCATAGACAACGAAGCCGACAACCGCCTCTTTGACCAGAACTTCCAGGCCATCGCCCAGGCCGTAGCAGGCGGCATCCTGACCACCATCCGCCAGGAAGAACAGTCCCGCCCCGAATACTACCAGGTACAAACCGGTGTCTACCAAAACCAGCAAGCCGCCCAGCAGCAAGTCAACCAACTAACCGCCCAGGGCTTCCCGGCCTTCATGATATACGACAACGGCGTATTCAAAGTCCGGGTCGGAGCCTTCCTGAACCTGGACAATGCGGCAAGAATGGAACAACAACTGAAAAACTACGGCTACAACACATTTCTGGTACACGAAAGAGCCGTATAAACAAAACAAGAAACTTAAAAAATTATACCAATACCTCTTCCTTTGTCTTTGATTTGAGGGTATACTGTACACATAAGCAATGAGCAGTGCGCGCGACAAAGCGCCAGCCAAATCGCGCGGCACTGCAGAGTCACCCCCCCTGCGAAGATGCTGCCCCGCGGCATCCAGCCCATCTCCAAAAGAAAGGAGCCCCTCCTATGTCAAACACCCCATCCCTCATCCTCACCATCTCCCGCCAATACGGCAGCGGCGGCCGCGCCATAGCGGCCCGGCTCTCCAAAGACCTGTCCATCCCATACTACGACAAAAGCATCCTTCGCATCAACGCAGAAGAAAGCGGGCTGAAAGAGAGCTACTTCCACCTGGCTGACGAAAAACCGGGTGACCGCATCCTCTACCGCATCATCAACACCCTGAGACCTGCGCTGACTCAGCCCTCCTACGGTTCCGACTTAATCTCCGCAGACAACCTGTTCCGTTTCCAGTCCGCCGTCATCCGCAGGCTGGCAGCCGAGGAATCCTGTATCATTGTTGGCCGCTGCGGGGACTACCTGCTTGAAGGCACCCCCAATTTAATCCGCATCTATCTCTACGCGGACTTCGAATACCGTGTATCCCGCATCACATCCCTGGGATATCACCCTGAATCCGAAGTCCCCGGAATCATCCGGCGTAAAGACAAGGAGCGCCGTGACTACTACCGGTACTACACCGGCCGCGGCTGGGAGCAGCCTGCCAACTATGACCTTTCCGTCAACACGGCCTCCCTTGGCACAGAAGGCACGGTCTCACTGATAAAACACTACATTCAAACGAAAGGATACGGCGCCTGACATCCTATCGGCCAGCCCTCCTGAACAACCGGGCCGGCCCCATCAGAACCTGTCAGAAACCGCCAGGATACATAACCATGATAAAATCAGTCATCTTCGACATGGACGGCGTACTCATCGACAGCGAGATCTGCTATCTCCAGTACGACCTTGCGTTCGCCCGCACCAAGAACCCCGATGTCACCATAGACCAGCTCTACGGCATGGTAGGAGCATCCAAGGAGCCGGCCTGGCGCATCATGGCCCAGGCCATTGACAACGGCCAGACCTGGCAGGAGCTTCGGGACGAATACCGGGCATCCATAGACGTGTTTGCCCAGGTAGATTACCGCACCATCTTCCGCCCGGAAGTAATCCCGGTTCTTGAGGCCCTGAAGTCCAACAGCTACGGCATCGCTTTAGCCTCCTCCACCCAGATGGATATCATAGAACGCGTCCTATCTGAAAATCAGATAACCGACTATTTCCAGGTCATTGTAACCGGAAATCAGTTTAAGGAGAGCAAGCCAAACCCGGAAATCTACCACTACACTGCTTCCCGTTTAAACACCCCGGAAAACCAGTGCCTGGTAATCGAGGACTCCACCTTAGGAATCACCGCGGCCGCCCGTGCCGGAATGACCGTGGCTGCCCTCATCGATGACCGTTTCGGCTTCGACCGCTCTCTGGCAGACTACGAAATTGCCAGCCTGACCGAAATCCCGGGACTTTTAGGCATACCCAAAGGGTAACTGTAAAACATGCGAAAAGACATACCTGTTGACGGCCAGAGAAATCTTCTGGGGAGGAGCCGGTTCTTCTTCTTCTTTTGCGTCTTCTCCTCATCCAGGGCCATGGCAAAATACATGGCAATGCAGTACCCCTCATCCTCCGGCATCCTGAGCAACATGACGGTTACTGTTTAATTGCTCCGGCGGTTCTGTTGGTTGCTGTCTACAGGTATCCTGTGCCTTTAATATGTTTCTTTCTTCAGGGTCTCCTGCACCATATTATAAAGTAAATACGCCGCGATTGTGCACCCTCCGCCGATAATGACCATATCAAGTATGGTATACAGCATCTATGCCACCTCCTGACCACTGGATCTGTTATAGGTGAAGCTGCAGGAAACAAACAGCGCAGCACCTGAACATGTTAATCCCACCAGAAAATGGCTGATTCCAAGCGGAGAACCCATTAGCCAGTATCCTATGGTGGAGATCACAGCTGCTCCTATGGTAATCGCCGCCCCTTTTGGATTGGTCTTTTTCCAAAAAAACATCCCAAAAAAGATAGGAATCAACGCCGCTACACAGGGAGCGCCCACATCCTCCATGATGGTGACAATAGAACTTCCCTGATATCCCACAACCATTGCAAGAATCGTAAATACCACCAGTGAAACCCTCTGTGCCAGCAGCACCTGTTTTTCATCCATATCTTTCTTCACACGTTTTACCACATCCCGGGTGAACGTAATGCTGGTGGCCATGGCCACAGAAGCTGCCGTCCCCATAACTGCCGCCAATAAACCTGAAAGCAGAAAGGCTCCGGTCAAATCTCCTGTAGTCCTATCAATCATAGCCGGTATAATCGAATCGGACGTCCCCAGCTGAGGAATCAGCAGGATCCCCATAATACCAATCAGTCCGGCAAAAATCATGTATGGAAGATAGATTACCAATGCCGCCATCAAAGTCGCCCCTCTGGCCTCCTGGGCATTTTTTGCTCCGCAGATCCTAAGAAAATTCTCGTTATTTATCATTCCCACCAGCCCGAAATAAAGAAACGTAGATATCATAGTTGGAATCCCCATGTTAGTAAGACTCAGCTTATCCGGCGTCAGATTCATGGCAATCCCTCTGGTTCCGCCGACTTTCGTCATTGCCACCATAGGTGTAATCACCATAACCGAAATAATCATAATACTCACATTCACTTTATCCGTGCTGGTAGCTGCGACCATCCCTCCAATAACCGAGTAAATCATCATAATCACACTCATAATGACGATGGCACTTAACAGGCTCAGGGACGGAATAAAGATCTGCAGAATCGTCCCAAGGCTCCTAACCTGTCCCGCTAAAACGCCGAAAACCTGTACGATAGTTAAAATACAGATCAGGTTGGCCACACGTTCTCCCAGCCGGTTCCTTATAAGCTCCGGGATCGTAGTCACGTTAGCCTCCCTGATTTTTTTTGCAAAGATCAGCCCTGACAGAATCGCTCCCGCAGCTGCCCTAAATCCTAAAACCATACCGGAAAATCCAAACTGATAGGCCATGCTCGCCACGCCCATCGTAGCCCCTGCGCCAATCTGGGCAGATGCCATGGAGTATACATTGGTCCAAAAAGGGATTTGTTTTCCTGCAGTTGCAAAATCTTCCGCAGTCTTAACCTTTTTTGCGCTGGAAAAACCAATCGCCAAAATCAGCCCCATATAGATAAGTGCAACGATTATTTTCGCCATAGGTTATGCTCCTTTCTTTGGAAGCCTGGACAACCCTCTCTCAATGCGATCGAATCCCTCTTTCAATATCTCTCTGCTGGTTGCCAGACAGATTCTCACATGCCCCTCAGAACCTGGGCCGAAAAAGCGGCTTCCCCCCGGCACAATTGCCACCTGCTCTTCTCTCCTCAGATATCCGGTCAATTCTTCTGCAGTCATGGAAAATGCCGATACATCAGGGAATATAACAAACGTAGCCTGGGGTTTATGACATCTGACACCCGGCATATGGATCAGGCGGTCATATGCATAATCCCGGTTGGACTGAAGATGTGCCACAAATTGATCCAGCCATCCGTAACACTCGTTCAGACAAGTTATGGCCGCCACCTGGGATAGAGAGGAGATACCTCCGATTGTGGTGTCAACCAGAGATGCATCCACAATTTTCTCAAAAATTTCCTTATCCTGACAATAAATACATCCTGCCCTCAATCCCGCGATCCCAAAGCTTTTTGAAAAGCCGAAGACCGACAAGGTACGTTTATTCCGCTCTTTTCCCAATGAACAGATACTGTTAAACTTTGCATCCGAGTACACAATATCTGACCATATTTCGTCGTTCATTATATAAAAGCCATATTTTTCAGACAGATCCAGCAGATATTCTAAGTCCTCCTTTGGATATACCTTTCCAAGAGGATTGTGGGGATTGCACAAGCCTAACATCCTGGTCTTTGGAGTAATATATTGCTCAATGCCGCTAAAATCGATAGAACCGTCTTCCTTAAACGTCATCGGAAAGAGATTTACTTTTGCTCCGGCGGCTTCCATACTTGTTTTAAACAGAAAATCCACCGGGTCGAATACCAAAGCTTCGTCCCCCGGCTGTAAAACTGCCTGAGCAATCACATGCATGCCCCGCGCCGCACTGTCAATCGGCAATACCAACTCCGAGTCAATCTCCTCGTTTTTCCTGTCCTTCAGCACCTTGCACAGGCTTTTGCCAAACTCCGGAAATCCCCGCTTAGGTGTATAAGAAAAATATCCTCCCTGTATATATTCAATCAGAGCGTCCTTTATCCTTACAAAAGCCGGGAAATCCGGATCTGCTGCCGTAAGCGGAATTACCCCGTCCTCAACTTCTGCCCATCTGAGATTATAAGCCCTTTTTTTCAGAACTTTTAAATTTATTTCACTGTTAGTAAATTTATCCATTTTCTCACCCTCCTAAAGTATCAGCCGCTGCGATTATCTCAACATGTTGTTTTGACTACATTGTCAAAGGTCATCCCTGCTGCCTTAAGTATCTGCCCAACATTCTGGCAGCACTGTACAGCCTGGGTCTCAATACCATCCGGCGCATATCCCGAATCAGGATCTACCGGAAGCTGCCCCGAAGCAAACAGCATTCCGCCGGCTAAAAACGCCTGGGAATACGGCCCTACGGCCGCGGGAGCTTTGTCTGTTGAAATAATTGTTACCATTTCACCCTCCTTGTCATTTTTGTCAATTTTTCTCTTGTTTATACTTTTTTTATGTGCATTTTTATTATATCAATAAAATTTATTTTAGTCAATATCGTTTTAAATATATTTTATTTTATTATAGCTTCAAAAAAAGAGGAGTTCCATAAACTCCCCCGTCTTTTTGTCCAATTATCTGTCAAACATCCGCGCCTTCTTCTTTTATATATCGCAAATGCATATATACCGTATTTTTAGAAATTTTTAACTGCCCGGCAACAAATTCTACCGCGTTTTTCATATTAAAAATACCCTGTTTATATAAAATTTGAATAATACTTCGGTTTTTAAGTGAGGGCAAAATTGTCGAATCGCAGAGTACCGCCTGCCTCGCATGAGAAGTCGCCTCAGCAATCAGTTCATAGCCGCTCTCCCAAAATGACTCGGAAGTCTCTTTTGTATCCGCCTTGTTCTGCAAAGCAAATACACTCAGAAAACTTGACAGAGGCATATTCAAATAAAAATTAATACATAGAAGGCCGATTATCCTCTTATTTTCCCCCAGTATGGCAATTGTGGCAGACTTCAAAGGTTCCCCCTTTTTATTGTGGGTAAAGTAAGAAATCCCGGTTTCTTTTCCGTTCTTTTTGATTTCCTCCAGCATCTCAAGCGCTAAATGGGTAATAGGCGCACCCACTTTCCTCCCGGTATGATGGCCGTTTACAATTTTGATCACAGATTTGTCCAGATTTTCAAGGCTGTGGAGTACAATTTCACATCCGTCCCCTAAATATTCGGCCAGCCCGTCAAGAACCGTATAGTAGGATTGAAGAATCATTAAATCAATTTCTGTCAGTTTCATTTATATCAACTCTTTTCTATCGTAATACAGATATACTAACATTTTTTCGTCATACTGTGCAAGAGTTAATATACAAAGTCATATTACTGTTCACAGGCAATGTCATTTACTTAAGGAGCAGCTACGGTTCAGAACAACATGAATTGCCCCGGCTTCTGTTAACTTAAGGGAATAAGGCAGCG
>JAAWLV010000141.1 GCA_022798105.1 Hungatella sp. | reverse complement strand
TTAATCAACGTACGCTCCACGTACGCCTCATAAATTTATGCACATCTGACAAAAAATCATCTCACAAAATCAGGCACAAAGAGACTCCGAGAGTACATATTTCACACATGGCCCTATACCGATATTATAGCAATAGTTCAGATAACCCCTGAACTGTTGCTGCATACGGCCATTTAGAATCGCTCCGCGATAGGCCGAATGCCTGCGGCCATTACGTTTTCCCACGGCAGCGCGCCAAACGCGCAGACCTATCTGAACTGTTATATATTATACCTCTTCCGGAACAGGTTTACAATAACAAGTATTGGCACACTACTCCTCAATCACCTGGATTTCCATAAAATCAAACTCTATATGCTCTATGAAGTTGTCCTGTCCAAACCGGGTTTTGGCATGAAGCTGAAAATCGCGCACATTGGCATCCAGCCAGATTGGTTTGCCAAGATCAAAACAATAACAAATCTCCTCCAATGCCTGAAACACCATCTGAGTGCGGCTCAACCTGTAATCCCCGATACAGACAGTGGTGTCATCTGTCATACGGTTATTTTTTATTAATTTTCCCCACATACGAAACATAGCATAACCTCCTGCCTTCTTTTGCGGTTCCCTCTGTGGCTTTAAGTATAGCCGAATTAATTCCTCATGTAAAGGCAAGGCAGAAAAAACCCCGGCTTTCTTAAAAAGAATCCGGGGATTTTTATATTATTTTTTACAGCCTCTTAAGCAGTTCTTCTCTCTCCGCCTCATATCCGGGTTTACCCAGAAGCGCAAACATATTTCTCTTATAGCTTTCCACTCCCGGCTGGTTAAACGGATTTACGCCCAGCAGATACCCGCTGACACCGCAGGCAAATTCAAAGAAGTAGAACAGCTGTCCCAGGCTGTGTGCATCCTGTGCCGGAATGGTTACCTTTAAATTGGGAACCTGTCCGTCGGTATGGGCCAGGATTGTTCCGTTCATAGCGCTCTTGTTAACGAAATCCACGGTCTTTCCCGCCAGGTAATTCATACCGTCTGTGTCCACTTCCTCCTCCTTCAGAACAACCTCCGCAGAAGATTCCTGAACCTCAAGAACCGTCTCAAACATAATCCGTGCGCCGTCCTGAATAAACTGTCCCATAGAATGGAGATCCGTAGTCAAATCTACGGCTGCCGGGAAAATGCCCTTCTGATCCTTCCCCTCGCTCTCGCCGTACAGCTGTTTCCACCACTCAGATACATAGTGAAGGCTTGGCTCATAATTGGCCACAATCTCCACGGATTTGCCTTTTCTGAGCAGGATATTGCGGATGGCTGCATAAAGCAGGGCCGGGTTCTCCTCGTAAGGCGTATCCAGCGCTTTGCTCCTTCCAAAGGCTGCCCCCTCCATCAGTTCACTGATATCCACGCCGCTGACTGCGATGGGAAGCAGACCCACTGCCGTCAGGACAGAAAAACGTCCTCCCACATCATCCGGAACTACGAAACTTTCATACCCTTCCTGATTGGCCAGATTCTTAAGAGCGCCTCTGGCCTTGTCCGTGGTGGCATAGATTCTTCTGTTCGCTTCTTCCCTGCCGTACTTTTCAACCAGCATCTCCTTAAACACACGAAAGGCGATGGCAGGCTCCGTGGTGGTTCCGGACTTGGAAATAATGTTAATGGAAAAGTCTTTGCCCCTCAAAACATCCTGAAGATCCTTTATATATTTGCTGCTGATGCTGTTGCCTACAAAATAAATCTCCGGAGTCTTCCGCTCCTCCTTGCTCAGCACATTATAGAAGCTGTGGGTCAGAAATTCAATGGCAGCTCTGGCTCCCAGATAGGAACCGCCGATACCGATTACCAGCAGAACATCGGAATCACTCTGGATCTTAGCGGCCGCCTTCTTGATTCTGTCAAACTCCTCTTTATCATAATCAACCGGAAGGTCAATCCACCCAAGAAAATCATTTCCCGCGCCGTTTTTCGCAAGCAGCACCTCTTTCGCGCACATTACGGACGCTTTTATGTTTTCTACTTCTTCCGCTGAAATAAAACCGGCTGCTTTGGAATAATCAAATGTTACTTCTCTTCCCATTGTACCCCTCTCCTTTTCTGGTATTATAGTAGAATTCCAAATTCTTTCATATTATATCACAATTTATCCTGTTTAGCGATATAAATTCCGGAATATCATACCATTTTTATTTAAACGTACCTAAACCAGATACTGTTTTAAAATCTGCCCCATCACTTCCAGCTCTTCCGGCGACAAATCTTTAATCCACTCCCCGTCCGCCGGCTTTCGCTCACGGCTGGCGGCAATCTGCTCCAGGCTGTTTTTCAGATAATCCACATCTCTCCGGCTGTTTTCCGGTTCTCTCAGGCTATCCTCCTCCTGATTTTTATTTCCCGATCGTTTATTCCGTTTCGGAATCCGCCCTGAAGTTTCCTCCGTCTGCTCAAAGCGCGCACTGTTTCTCCCTGGCCGTACCGGCGTGGAGTTCTGAACTTGTCCGCCTGCATTTACACCTTCTGTCTGGCCGAAACTGTCCAGATCCTGGGCCTTGAAATCCGGATCCCCGCCCTCCGGCTCATTTGCCCCCAGCCTGGCTGCGGCTCTGGCGGACACGTCTGCACGGCCCCTTCTGTCCGCAGCCCGCATGTTATCCCGGATATTCAAAGCTCCGGCTCCTTTTGCACTGTCCCGCCTTCCGTCATCAGCAGTCCCCGCCTCCCTCTCCAGGCGGTTAAACAGTGAGTTTTCCATATAATCCTGCAGGGCATTTAGAAGCTGCTGTTTCCGCTCTGTCAGGTTAGCCCAATAATCCGCTACCATGGTCGAAAGCCCCATTAAAATCCCCACAGAACTGTAAAGCACTATGTAATAACTGTCACACCGGTACCAGTAAGCCCCAAAAGAGGCCGCACCTCCCAGCAGAAAACACAGGATAGTCATCTGTCCTCCAAAGCTTGCCAGCCCGGTTAAAGTCATGCCCAAAAAGCGGTAATTAATTAGCTGTTTCTCCAAATATACCCGGCTGTTGTGAATCCCCTGATTCAGCCTGTAAGTATTCTCCGTTTTCTGTTTCAAGTCCCGCAGATAACGATTCTTCGTCAGTGTCATATTATCCGTTTCTTTTGTCAATCTTTTGTACAGGTTTCGCGCCGTCAGCCTGCTGAGAAGTCCCAGGCCGCATACAGCCGCCAGCACATACAAAGCTTTTCCTGTTTCCAGAAATTCCAGCATCATAAAAAGCTCCCCTTTCTTCACAAAATGATTTTTCAACGACTTTTATTATAACCGTCTCACTTCATTTTGGGAAGTTCAGGGAGCCAGGAATCGTTCGTCAAATTCTCCTACAAATCGATTCTCAACCTAATCTAATTTCTCAACCAGGGCTGTCACCAGCTTTACACTGTGTTCAATAGCCTTGGCCTCAAACTCCTCATAGCTTATGATGGCGCTGTCGTCCGCCTTATCCGATATAGCCCTGATAATCAAAAACGGGATGTGGTTGAGATAAGCTGCCTGGGCGATAGCCGCCCCCTCCATCTCCGTGCAATAGCCGTCAAAGGTCTCTGTAAGCCACTTCTTCTTCTCTTTATCAGACACAAACTGATCCCCGCTGACCACGCGCCCTACATGAACCCCTATATCCGGAACCACCTGGGCACAGCATTCCTTTGCCGCCTCAATCATCCCTGTGTCCCCCTCAAATACGGAAGTCTCCATCTGAGGGATCTGCCCTGCCGGATATCCGAAGCCTGTGGCGTCCATATCATGCTGGAGCGTATCTTTTGACAGCACAATATCCCCGATATTAATCTCATTTCTCAAAGAACCTGCAATTCCTGTATTGATAATCTTTGTCACCTGAAACTTGTCCGCCAGTATCTGGCTGCAAATCGCCCCATTGACCTTACCGATTCCGGATCTGACTACCACCACATCCCTGCCCTGCAGTTTCCCCTGACAGAACTCCATCCCGGCAGCCCTGTAAATAGATACCCCATCCATCTTCTCCTTCAGGCTAGCCACTTCCTCGTTCATAGCTCCAATGATCCCAAGCATCTTCTGCCCTCCTAAAATTTTCCTCTCTAAAGATAAGCGTATTCTAACACGCTTCCCTTTCGGCGTCAACACGAATAAAGGACGCCGCACTCCCTTCATGCGGCGTCCCCTAACCGGAACATTCTGCTGTCCCCCTTACGGATTCGGGTTCACGATCTCCAACAGCTCAAATCTTCCGTTATCGTACTTAAATTTTAAAATACAGCAATTCCCCAGGCGTCCCTTCGGCACCACCGGACTGGTATGCTCCCAATGCCTCATAAACTGTCTGCATGAGGCTCCATGAGATACAGCCAGCACTGTCTGATGCCCTTCGCTGTCCATAATCTCCGTCAAAACCCGGTTCATACGCTCCCGTACTTCCATTTCCCCCTCACCGCCAAAGGCTTTGAAGTAATCACCATATGGCAGTTTTGGATTCAGGTCTTCGCTCTCCCCTTCAAAAACCCCGAAATTCCACTCCTTTAATCCTTTCATACGTTTATACGGCATATCCGTAACTATCTCTAACGTATCACAGGCTCTTTCTGATGTAGAAGAATATGCATGGTCAAATACGATCTGATACTCCGCAAAATACCGGGCCGCCATCTGAGCCTGTTCTATTCCAAGCTGTGTCAGAGGCGCGTCACATACTCCCTGGATTTTACGTCTTACATTGAACAATGTCTGTCCATGGCGCATCAAATACAATGTTTTGTCCATAATTCCGTACTCCTTTAGTTATCTCCCCTCGTATGTCGTCATGTGTAATCAACGCTTACGTTTTCCCAACAAAGATGCCAAAAATGTCTCCATATGGAATTTATGACGGCCCCTTTTCGGGCACCCCTTAATATCCGAAAAGCCTCCCCCAGGCCAAAAGGGCCCGTCATATGCGATGATTAATTAGTCGCCTAAAGCTTTCTTAACCTGAGCAATAACCTTCTTGCCGTTCATGGTGCCGTAAGCCTGCATGTCGATATCCTGAACGATCTTGTCCGGGCCAACTTCGCCCTGAACTTTGCCCTTTGCGAAACGAACCTGGGGCCCTAACAGAATAATGTCGGCATCCACATGGTCTCTTGCACTTGCTACCGGGAATGCTGCGATATCGCAGTCATAGCCCTCATCTGCTGCCGCTGCTTTCATCTTGTTTACCAAAAGGCTGGTGGACATACCTGCCGCACATAACAAAACGATCTTTCTCATGATATGAGTTCTCCTTTCAAACCTTGATTATATAAAATTTATTTATTCTTCAACATTTCAACCATCTCTTTTACAAGGTCGATTACAACCATTGCACACATCAGATGATCCTGGGAGTGTACAACCAGAAGGCTAATGTCGATTCCCTTACCGTTTAATTCGTTCTGAATCAGTTCGGTCTGAACCTCATGAGCCCCCAGCAGAACTTCATCAGCCTCTTTGAGCTTGGCCTCGGCATCTTCAAACTTGCCTGCCCTCGCATCACGGAAAGCCTCCAGCGCCAGGCTTCTGGCATTGCCGCTGTTAACCACCAGATTCATGATTGCTATCTCATCCATCGGTAATCCCTCCTTTTTATTATGATACGGGAAAAATCCCAAATATCTTTTGCCAGAGCCATGACTCTGTCAGTCATGGCTGCCGGCATTGATATCCTTTATGAAAACAGAATGAGCCACAAAAACCGCAGCATATAGACAATAATCATAAATGTCCAGACTATCTTTTCGGAACGAACGAATGTGGATTCTTTCGACCAGATCCGATACAGCCCATATGGAGGAAGAAATATAACCCACGCATATGTGGCCAGGCGCCATTTGGTAAATGCCTCCAGCACGCTCCGCTGTCTGGGCATAGCTGCCAGTTCCTTCTTCAGCTTCTCATTGCGTTCGCTAAGCTCTGATCTCTGCTCTGACTTTTCTGCCGAAGATTTTTTCTTTCTGCCTACCTTTGAACTCATTCCGTCTCCTCCAAACCCACAGCAGTCAGCTGTATTATGTAATTACTCTTCTGCCAGCGCCTCCTGATTGTTCAGCGCAATTACGAAAGGTGTATAAATAACCGCAGCCACAAGAATAACGATTATCTGTGATATACCTGCAGTAATACTTCCGCCGCCGGCCAGGAAACCGCACAGGAACGGAGGTGTGGTCCACGGCGCATTCACTACCAGTCTCGGACAGAATCCGATAGCTGTTAACAGGTAACCGATACCTACGGATGCCAGCGGAGAAAGCATGAACGGAATCATCAGCATCGGGTTCATAACAATCGGGATACCGAAAATCAAAGGCTCGTTAATGTTGAAAATTCCGCAGGGAAGAGCCAGCTTGGCAATCGCCCTGAAGTCCTCTCTCTTGGAGAACAGGAAAATCGCAATCAGCAATCCGCCTGTGATACCGCTTCCGGTAAGTGAGAAGAATGTGCTCCAGAACGGAGAACAAACGATGTTAGGAGCTGCCATTCCCGCTGCGTAAGCAGCCTCGTTCTCGGCATATGCTGCCAGGAAGATAGGCTCATAGATACCGTTCAGAGTGTTGGGGCCGTGAATACCAAATACCCACAGCAAAGAACACATAAACGCAATAACAAGGATACCCAGAGGATGGGTCATAACACCGCTAAGCGGGGTCTGGATAAATTTAACGATAGCTTCCGGAACCATCATGCCGGTAAGCGCTGTAAATGCAAAGCCAAATGCGGATATGGCAAAGATTACCACCGCACAGGGAAGCAAAATGCTGAATGATTTTGCAACATTGGACGGAACACTGTCCGGCATATGGATAGACAGCTTACCGCTGGAAACCAGCCTGCAGTAAAGCTCCGTCGCAACCAGTGCAACGATCAGAGCTACGAACAATCCGGCTGCGCCTGTAACGCTTCCGCCCAGGCCGTTGCTTGTGTCAACTACGGAAATATAGCAGGCCAAAGACGTAACAGGGATAGCCCAGTCATTCTGCCCCAGAGACATACCCAGTTCCATAGCTACGAGAACACAGACGCCTATGGCCATCATGTTCATGGTACCATAGTTTGCAGCATCAAAAATGGGCTTCAGAGAACCCAGCCAGGACATACCCGGAATATTGGCAAGGCTGACGTAGCCTTCTGTAGTATTACATACAACGTTAGAAAGCAGTGTACAGATGGAACCTACAATGATGATAGGCATCAAATTGGTAAAACCATTCTTGATGGCATTGATGTGCCTCTGACCCTGGATTTTCGTCGCAAACATGAGAAATCCATTCATCATTTTATCTTTCATAGCGAACCCTCCTAAGTTTTCATTCCCTAATGTGCGC
>JAAWLV010000140.1 GCA_022798105.1 Hungatella sp. | reverse complement strand
CTGCTTTAAGGGCTCATCGGAATGCTTGGCATATCTGAACACGAACGGCACACAGCCTGCCTTCACTCCCTGGCCCCACGACCAAATCCGCCCCAACTTTACTCACTCAATTAAACAGCAATAAGGTGAAAATTGAAGTCTTTCCGCATCAACAATCAACTGGCACAACGAGTTAAGGTAGTTTAATAAATGTGAAAGAAAATTTCCGTAGGAGCTGGTGGGATTATGTGATAGAATAAAAGGAATAACCAAGTTATGGCAGGCGGATGCGTGGAGGAGGAGCAGAGAGAATGAGAAGATATGTGGTGATTGGGCTGACAGCGGCTGTCCTTATATGGAGTATGGGCTGTAAAAGCCCTGAAGGAGCAGGATATCAGGGGAATCAGGCGGCAGAAACAGGAACTGAAATGGAAAAAACATCGGATGCGGGAAGCGCCGGGGAGGGCACAGAGAGTACAGTCACGGCAGCTCCGGACGAAACAGGGGGTGAAAAGGACGGGAAGCCAAAGGAGTGGGGATTGGCCTCTGAAGAAACAAGGTTTGCTTTTGAAAACCCGGAGGCGGTGGATAAGGTGAAGCTTAATGCCTGTGAGGAGTATGGCGCCGCGGCAGAAAGCTGCATGGAATTTACATCCTTTGAAGCTGTATCCAATGAGCGGACGGAAGAACTGGCCCGGCTGCTGTCCGGCCACTACGAGGTGGCGGGGCGCAGCGACGGAGAGGGGCGGGAGTACTATATGGCACTGCGGCGGTCAGATGCCCCGGTATATGAAGCTTTTCACTCCCTGTCCGCAGGATATGTGGACGGCCCTGATTTGGACGCGGAAATCTGCCAGATAGGATACTATGACGGGGATACCGACGAGACGGTTTTATACCGGCTTCCGGAATACAGTCTGAAGATCTTCGGAGATCCGGAAAGGATTGAGATTTTTGACATGTTCTGCCTGATTCCCTATGACGCTCTGGGCGACAGATATTTTCTTAGCGCCCTGGAGGAGGACGGCAGGATGGAGCTGGATTTTATGAGAAAGCATTCGGGGCTTTCCTTTTATGACAGCAGCGCACCGGCTTTAACCTTCTATTATCAGGATGAGGATACCGTAAAATTCTGGTCTGAACCTTATGAGTGCAGTATTGCCCTTGACGGGAAGGAATGGGAGGATGTGACGAAGCTTCTGGAAGGCGGGGAGGAGACGGAGAAAAAAGAATTTGAGAGCCAGGATGAGGCCCTTGAGTGGGTCAGGGCCCGGGACTCTTCTGTCCGGACCACAGGGGCCAGCCTGAGATTTGGAGACCGTTTGTACCGATTTTTGGGAAGCCGGGAATGCAGGGGCTATGTGATGACGTATGAGCCTGACAGAGTCTGCCTGGCCTACAACGAGCCGGCGTTTGCCTATGTGACGGACAGAATAAATGCGGTTATAGGGCGGGATTACGGAAGCTTTACAGATACCTGGTTTGATGTGCCTCTTGCAAGCGCTTCCCTGGAGTTTCCCAATCTGTCGGAGGGAGAGGACGGCACGCCGGCTTTTGAGACCGGTTTTCAGACCATTACGGATCCGGGGAAATTAAAGGAGCTTGGCCGGCTTTTGGGGAAGGCCGTTAAGGGCCGCGAGGTACTGTCCGGATGTCCCTATACAGGGATTTTGAACCTTGTGAGGGAGGACGGGGAGACACTGCAGATGTTTGTGGCTTCGGATTCCTGCGATTCCATCGCTTATGAGGGAAGAATCGGGTTTGAGTACGGAAAGCAGGAAGAGCTGGCGGAGATTTTTGATGAGGCTATGAAGTCCCTCAATGGGGAAAATCGGGGGTATAAGATAAGATGGTTTTTGGTTCACACCATGGCTAATCACTCCGCTGATTAGCCATGGGCCAGTTCCGTTATGGGGGCAAAGCATCTGCCCCATCGCCGCAGGCGATTTTAAATGGGCATATGCGGTTACGTTCACAGGGTACCTGTGAACAGTAACGGTTTTTGCCGGCGGCCGGAGACAGAAAAACGTTGTATTTTTCACAGCTTAGGGTTATAATTGTCCACAAAAGCAAAATTTATGGATAACAGGAGACAAAGATTATGGATAAACCGACGAATCAGCCATCTAAAGTGAGAACCAGGTACGCGCCCAGCCCTACAGGCCGCATGCATGTGGGAAATCTCAGGACCGCGCTTTACGCCTACTTGATTGCAAAACACGAGGGCGGAGATTTCCTCCTTCGGATTGAGGATACGGATCAGGAACGGTATGTGGAGGGAGCCACGGAGATTATATACCGGACTCTGGAAAAGACAGGTCTTATCCATGATGAGGGGCCGGACAAGGACGGCGGGGTGGGCCCCTATGTCCAGAGCCAGCGTCAAAGCGCGGGGATCTATCTGGAGTACGCCAAAAAACTGATCGAGAAGGGGGAGGCATACTACTGCTTCTGTACCCAGGACAGGCTTAATTCCCTGAAAAAGACCGTAAACGGCGAGGAGATTATGTCTTACGACAAGCACTGCCTTCACCTGTCTAAGGAGGAGGTGGAGGCCAATCTGGCAGCGGGCATCCCCTATGTTATCCGCCAGAATAATCCCACAGAGGGGACGACCACGTTTCATGACGAGATTTACGGGGACATCACTGTGGACAACTCCGAGCTGGACGACATGGTGCTTATCAAGTCCGACGGATATCCCACCTACAATTTTGCCAACGTGGTGGACGACCATCTTATGGGCATTACCCATGTGGTGAGAGGCAATGAGTATCTGTCCTCATCGCCCAAGTACAACCGCCTGTATGACGCCTTTGGCTGGCAGGTCCCGGTCTATGTCCACTGTCCTCTCATTACCAACGAGGAGCACAAAAAGCTGAGCAAGCGCAGCGGCCACTCTTCCTATGAGGATCTGATTGAGCAGGGCTTTGTGTCCGAGGCGGTGGTCAACTATGTTGCCCTTCTGGGCTGGTCGCCGGAGGATAACCGGGAGATCTTTTCCTTAGAGGAGCTTAAGGAGGCTTTTGACTACAGGCACATGAGCAAGTCCCCGGCCGTGTTTGACGTGACCAAGTTAAGGTGGATGAACGGGGAGTATTTGAAAGCCATGGATCCGGAGCGGTTCTATGCCATGGCCGAGCCGTATATAAAAGAAGTGATCAAGAAGGATTTGGATCTTAAAAAGATCGCAGCCATGGTGAAGACCAGGATTGAGGTACTTCCGGATATCCGGGGGCACATTGACTTTTTTGAGGCCATGCCGGAGTACGATACCCAGATGTATGTCCACAAGAAGATGAAGTCCACAAAGGAGAGCTCCCTGGAGATTCTTAAGGACGTGCTTCCCCTTTTGGAGGCGCAGGAGGATTACACCAATGACGGGCTGTACGCCGCCCTCTCCGGGTATGTGTCGGAGAAAGGCTATAAGACGGGATTTGTTATGTGGCCGGTGCGCACCGCGGTGTCAGGAAAGCAGATGACCCCGGCAGGAGCCACGGAGATCATGGAGGTGCTGGGGAAAGAGGAATCCCTTGCCAGGATCCGGAAGGGAATTTCTCTGCTGAGCCAGTAATTAATGTACTCTCGGAGTCTCTTTGTGCCTGATTTTGTGAGATGATTTTTTGTCAGATGTGCATAAATTTATGAGGCGTACGTGGAACGTGCGTTGATTAAATTTATGTGCATATGGCGGAAAATCAGCCGATCTGTCACAAAGGCAGGTGCAGGAGAGATTCCGAGAGTACATATTATATAACCGAGGCTGCTGCATGAGGTGATGGTTTTGCGGCAGCCTTTTGTTGTTGCGGCAGCCATTATGTACATCCTTTTGAACGAGCAGTTTGCTGCTCAGCCGGGGAGGGGACAGTACAGGCTGTTAACCTATAAATTGCGATTTTGATTTGAGATGGGGGAGAAACTATGACCACATACCACAAAAAAGCAGATATCCGTCAGGATATTCATAAAGTCTGGGAGCTCCTATCAGAGGCCTGGAGGTATCCTGCATGGCGAAGAGACGTGGAAAAGACCGTAATGACCAATGAAAACCAATTTACAGTCTATACCAAAGACGGTTATTCAACGGTGTACACAATTATCGGGGCAAAACCCTGCAGATACTGGGAGGCGGATGTGGAAAACAGCCATGTGAAAGGGCGCTGGACAATTGTGCTCACGTCAAAAGGCAGTGAGACAGAGCTTGATATTTCGGCCTGTGTGACAGCAAAAAAGCTTTCAACAAGACCAGTGGGCAAGAGTGTGTTTGAGAGGACGTACCTGGAGAGGGAGCTGGCACAGTTTGCAGCAGATTTAGAGAATGCAGCCGTCTGAATTTTTTTAAAAAGGGAGGTTTGGCATGTCAAATAAGCAGATCAAGATGAAGCCGGGAAGAGGCCAGTCTGTGTTTGCCTTTTGTGTAGGGCTTGTGATGACTTTGGTGGGCCTTGTGGCCGTCATTCCCACTATGGGGATATTCGGAGTCTTATGGACTTTGGTGGCTGGCGGAATTACGGTGATGCACGGGCTCAACGCATTTTCCGACAAAGGGATTCCCACCCATGAGATCATCATAGAGGAGGACAATCACGCCACGGACAGGCAGGTTTTTAAGGAGGATGAGGGAGAAGAAGAGGCCGGCGGGAAGGCTGAGGCGCGTCTTAAGGAGGCAAAACGCCTTTATGAGAGCGGCCTGATTACCCGGGGGGAGTACGAGAACAAAAGAAAACAGATATTGGAGGAGTTATAGATTATGGCGTTTCATCCGTCTCAGGAGGAGGCCATCCGGCATGCGGACGGCCCGATGATGGTGCTGGCAGGGCCCGGATCCGGCAAGACCACGGTGATTACTCACAGGACAAGGTATCTTATAGAGGAGAGAGGGATTGACCCGGGCAATATCCTGGTTATCACATTTACGAGAGCCGCGGCCCGGGAGATGCAGGAGCGGTTTGAGACGCTGATGGAGGGGAAAAGTACAAGGGTCAGCTTCGGCACCTTCCATTCCGTATTTTTTACCATATTAAAATACGCATACCGCTACCAGGCCTCGGATATTGTCAGGGAGGAGGTAAAGACCCGGTACATGCGGGAGATGATGGAGGAGTATCAGCTGGAGATTGAGGATGAGCATGAATTTGCGGCGGCAATCTTAAGCGAGATCAGTTTTGTGAAAAGCGAGATGCTGAGTCTTGACCATTATTATTCTAAAAACTGTTCGGAGGCGGTGTTTAAGAAGCTGTATGAGGGGTATGAGCAGCGGATGAGAAAGGCCGGCCTTCTGGATTTTGACGATATGCTGGTCATGTGTTACCAGCTGCTGGCCCAGCGAAAAGACATCCTGAAAGCATGGCAGAACAAATTCCGATATATTCTCATCGACGAGTTTCAGGACATTAACAGGATTCAGTATGAGATTGTGCGGATGCTGGCGCTTCCGGCTGACAACCTGTTTATTGTGGGGGATGACGACCAGTCGGTGTACCGGTTCCGGGGGGCAAAACCGGAGATTATGCTGGGATTTACAAAGGACTACCCCCAGGCCAAAACCGTTTTGCTGGGGATGAATTACCGCTCCACAAGGGAGATTGTAGACACGGCCTGTGCCCTTATCGGCCACAACGGGAAACGGTACGGGAAGAAACTGACTGCCGCCAGGGGGGCAGGAAAGCCGGTGATCACCTGCATGAGCCGGGAGCCAGGGGAGGAGACGGTGCGGATCGTGGAGGAGATACAGGACTATGTGAGGGCCGGGTACAAACTGGAGGATATTGCGGTTTTGTACCGGACAAATTTAAACCCCAGGCTTTTGGTGGAGAAGCTGATGGAGTACAATATCCCGTTTTCCATGAAGGATTCTCTGCCGAACCTCTATGAGCACTGGATCAGCCGGAACATGCTGGCGTACATATCTGCTGCCGGAGGGAATCTAAAGCGGGGCAATATCCTGCAGATTATCAACCGTCCGAACCGGTATATCAGCCGGGACGCCCTGGAGGAGGCGGACGTAACCTGGGATAAGGTGAAGTCGTTCTACCAGGATAAGGGGTGGATGGTGGAAAGGGTGGAGCAGCTGGAGTACGATCTTTTGATGCTGAGGGATATGGCCCCTGTGGCGGCCGTCAATTATATCCGCAAGGCTGTGGGGTACGACGATTACCTGAAAGAGTATGCCCAGTTCCGCCGCATGAAGGCGGAGGAGCTTTTAGAGACGGCAGATCAGCTGAAAGAGAGCGCGGCGGGATTTAAGACCATGGAAGAGTGGTTTGCCCACATGGAGGAATATAAAAAGAAGCTTACAGAGCAGGCCAGAAACCAGAAGGGGGCCAAAGAGGGCGTTTCCCTTATGACCATGCACAGCTCTAAGGGGCTGGAGTTTAAGGTGGTGTATATCCTGGATGCCAACGAGGGGATTACGCCTCACAAAAAGGCTGTGCTGGATGCGGATCTGGAGGAAGAGCGGAGAATGTTCTATGTGGCCATGACCAGGGCCAAAGATCGGCTCCATGTGTGCTATGTGGGGGAGCGGTACGGGAAGAAGCAGGAGAGGTCAAGGTTTGTGGGGGAGTATCTGGAGGCAGGAAAAGTTAGCAGGAACGCGGCGGGGAAATAAGGAAAGGAATAGGGCGGCCGATGGAAACGAGACATCCTGAAAAAACAAGCTTTGGGGGGAAAACAGCAAAAGGTTGCGTCCACATTTACTGCGGGGACGGAAAGGGAAAGACCACTGCTGCCGCAGGGCTGGCTGTCAGAGCCGCAGGGCGGGGCAAGCGGGTTTTGATCGCCCGCTTTTTGAAAAACGACGACTCCGGCGAGGTGAATATTTTAGACGGGATTTGCGGTATCCGGGTGAAACCCTGTGAGAAATGTTTTGGGTTTTATTATCAGATGACCCGGGAACAGAAGGAAGAGGCCGGGGAGTACTACGGCCGCCTGTTTGACAGCGTGTGGGAGGAGGCTGTGGGGGAGAAGTTTGACATGGTGATCCTGGACGAGATTATGGCGGCGTGCACATATGGGATGGTCAGCCAAGAGAAGGTGGCGGACTGCCTGAGGAATCGGCCGGACAGCCTTGAGGTGGTGCTTACAGGCCGGAATCCGTCCCCGGAACTTGTGAGCCTGGCGGATTATGTGTCGGAGATCCGAAAAGTAAAACATCCCTTTGACAGGGGAGTGGGAGCCAGGGAGGGGATTGAGTTTTAGGCTTTTAAGAACAATTTCTTGGGCAAAATAGCAATATTACTAAATTGCTGTTTAATTGAGTGACTCAAACTTCGCACATAGATTTTAGCTATGCACCTTGAAAATTCAATATCTGGCAATGATTCAATTATCAAAGAACAGTCTTTTATACCGCTATGCCG